>CAYOSD010000010.1:0-11743 GCA_964406565.1 uncultured Candidatus Saccharibacteria bacterium
ATAAAGGAATTTCCTATGAAAAAATTGTCCCGGTTCTTACAGAAGCCATTAAAGAACTCCACGTTTCTTTAGAACAACTAAAAAAAGAAAATTCAGAGTTAAAAATAATTATCTGTAAAGACCATCCCGAAGAGAAAATATGTTTAAAATAAAAATTATCTTAGTTATTTTTCTACTTTCTACTTTCTACTTCCTATTTTCTACTGTTTTCGCCGCCACGAACATTGATTCAACTTACAAATACGCTTGGAATGATGTAATCGGCTGGGTTGATTTTTAGTTTTTAATCGTGATATATTATATATTATGAACACAATTACTATTCCGAAAAATTTAATAAAGAATGATGATTTAGTCATTATACCTCGTAGAAAATATAAAGAATTTTTAGATTTTGAAAAAATAATTAGAAAAAGATTAGCCGAAGAGGTAGATATTGATTTAGCTATTAAAATTTATGAGAAAGAAAAGCAACAAAAAAAATTAAAAGTGATTAAATTTTTAGCCGACTTAGACTGATTATGATTATTCGCATTTCTTCGAAATTCAAGAAATCTTATAAAAAGTTGCCTAAAATTGTAAAAGATAAGGCGAAAGAAAAAGAAAAAATTTTCAGAGCTAATCCTTTTAATACTAATTTAGAAACCCATAAACTTCATGGTAAATATAAAGATTATTGGGCTTTTACGATTATTGGTCAGTATAGAATAATGTTTTCTTTTATTGGGTCAGATGAGGTTGATTTTATTAATATTGGTACATACGATATTTATAAATAAAATATGTTTAAAATAAAAATTATCTTAGTTATTTTTCTACTTTCTACTTTCTACTTCCTATTTTCTACTGTTTTCGCCGCCACGAACATTGATTCAACTTACAAATACGCTTGGAATGATGTAATCGGCTGGGTTGATTTTTATACGACTAACAATGTTAATGTTTCTTCAACTCAACTAACAGGCTACGCTTCTTCATCAATCGGTTTCGTCGCCCTTGATTGCGCCACTTCGCCGAGCGGCAATGTTTGCGGGACAAGCGATTTCAAAGTTTTAAAAGACGGCACCGGCGGTTTAAGCGGTTATGCCTGGAATGACAATGTCGGCTGGATAAGTTTTTCTGGCACAACAACAGAAAGCCAGGTGTATGGCGTTTCCGTTAGTCCTTCAAACGGCGATTTTTCCGGTTGGGCGTGGAATGATAATGTCGGCTGGTTTAGTTTTAATTGTAATGATTCCGGCGCCGGCGGCTGTTCGCCAGTCGATTATAAAGTAAAAACCGGTTTTACATCTACATCTACTTCTGGCAGTTTGGTTTCCTCGGTCTTTGACACTTGGGCAATTGGCGGTTCGGCGATGAATACGATTATGTGGCAGGGAACGCAGCCGAGTGGAACGAGTGTTAAATTTCAAATCGCTTCGTCAAACAGCGCGGATGGGACGTGGGATTATAAAGGCCCGGGCGGTTCGGAAACGACTTATTATTCTCCGGTGGACAAGGGGATTCCGGCTCAAATAAATTTGGCAAATCATAATAATAAAAGATATTTTCGCTATAAGATATTTTTATATTCCGACGCTTCCGGAACAAATTCCCCGACAGTAACCGATGTAATCATAAATTGGAGCCCGTAAAATGATTAAATCATTCTTAAAAAAATTTTTCGGCAAGGAGGATTTTGGGCCGATAGTGGCGACCATCAATGATTTTGAGCCGGGATTGGAAAAACTTAATAACGAGGAGTTAAAAAATAAGAGTTTGGCTTTAAAAGATAGGGCGGTAAAAGGCGAACAACTTAACGATATTTTAGCTGAAGCATTTGCTTTATGTCGTGAAGCTGCCAAACGAACTCTCGGTCAAAGACATTTTGACGTTCAGCTTATTGGCGGCATTATTTTGCATCAGGGGAAAATCGCGGAGATGGTGACTGGCGAAGGAAAAACTTTAACCGCCACTTTGGCGGCTTACGTTAATGCTTTATCTGGCAAGGGCGTTCATATAATTACGGTTAACGATTATTTGGCGCGTAGGGACGCGATTTGGATGGGGCAGATTTACGACGCGCTTGGATTATCCGTGGGGTGTTTAACGCACGACGCGGCGTTTATTTATGATTCTCATTATAAGAAAGAAGCGGTTCAAGAAGACAAGGAACGCGATATGTTGGGAAGCTATAAAATTTTTTATGATTTTCTTCATCCGATTTCTCGCAAAGAAGCTTACCAATGCGATATTCTTTACGGCACTAACCATGAATTTGGATTTGATTATTTAAGGGATAATTTGGCGTATAGGTCGGAAGATCAGGCGCAAAGAAAGCCGTTTTATTACGCGATTATTGACGAAGTTGACAGTATTTTAATAGACGAAGCGCGAACACCATTGATTATTTCAGCGCCGGATGCCGAATCAAGCGAATATTATAAAGTGTTCGCTAAAATTGTCAGCCGATTTGAAAAAGAAAAAGATTATTCAGTTGATGAAAAAGCGAAAGCAACGACGATTACGGATGATGGTATTGTTAAGGTTGAAAAAATTTTAAACATTAAAAATCTTTATGAACCGGAAAATCTTCGGCTAGTTCACTATCTGGAAGAATCGTTGAAAGCCTTCGCGCTTTTTAAGAAAGACAAAAATTATATTATTGAATCCGCCTCGACCGGCGGAAATGAAATAGTGATTATTGATGAATTTACCGGCAGGAAAATGTATGGGCGCAGATATTCCGGCGGTTTGCATCAGGCGATTGAAGCGAAAGAAGGAGTTGAGGTTAAACAGGAATCGCGGACTTTTGCTCAAATTACCATCCAGAATTATTTCCGTTTGTATGAAAAATTGAGTGGAATGACCGGTACAGCCCAGACCTCGGCAGAAGAATTTCATAAAGTTTACAATCTTGAAGTTGCCAATATTCCGACTAATAAGCCGATGGTTCGTAAAGACCAGCAAGATTTGATTTATAAAACTTTTAAGGCGAAATGCGGCGCAATGGTTGAAGAAATAAAAAAACGCCGCCAGTCGGGTCAGCCGGTTTTAATCGGTACTGCCTCAATTGAGCATAACGAACTTTTTTCTTATTTATTGAGGCAGGCCGGCGTTCCTCATGAAGTTTTAAATGCGAAAAATCATGAGCAAGAAGGCGCGGTTATCGCTCAAGCGGGAAAAATCGGAGCCGTGACCGTGGCGACCAATATGGCGGGGCGTGGCGTTGATATTGTTCTTGGCGGCAATCCTTCAAGTGTTGAAGAACAGCAAAAAATAAAAGAATTGGGAGGATTATGCGTTATCGGCACTGAACGTCATGAAGCTCGACGGATTGACAATCAGTTGCGCGGTCGAAGCGGAAGGCAGGGCGATCCGGGAGAAACAAAATTCTTCCTTTCTTTAGAAGACGATTTATTGAGAATTTTCGGCGGAGAAAAAATAAAATCGTTGATGGAGAGGCTTGATTTACCGGAAGACCATCCGATTGAATCGCGACTTATTTCTAGAGTTGTCAATGAAGCTCAGAAAAAAATTGAAGGATTAAATTTTGATTCCAGAAAATATTTATTGGAATACGATGATGTTTTAAACAAGCAAAGGACTGCGATTTATGAGAAAAGACAAAAGATGCTTGAGGGCGGAGTTATCCCTCAAATTTTTGGAATGCTTGACGCGCTTTGGATGAGTCATTTGGAAAATATGGAAGCGCTCCGTGAATCAGTGCGTTTACGCGCTTATGGCCAGCACGACCCCTTGGTGGAATATCGCAGAGAAAGCAATATGATGTATAAAGAAATGGTGGCGAATTTTGAAAAATGGATGGAAGAAAATAAGGATAAATTTAGTAAACAGGAATCAGTAAATAGGAATCAGGAAACGGAAAATTTAGTAAGTCATTCATCTGTAGATATTAAATCTCATAAACTTGGAAGAAATGACCCTTGCTATTGCGGTTCGGGTAAAAAGTTTAAAAAATGCCACGGAAAATAAAAAAATCACCTTAAATGGTCGATTGAAAGTTCTTTATATTTAGTTATTTCTAAATGAAGCTTGTTCTTTATCTCGTCAATCGCGATTCTGATGTCTGAATCGTAATGTTCGGCGCGCAAAATTTTCTTCAGCAGATGCAAATTGGCTTCGGCGTAAAAAACATCGCCGCTTTTATGATGTTTCGTAGTTCTCGCTATTTCAATTTCTGTTTTAATTTCGCCCTGTGTTTCAAATCTTTGCAAAAAATGGTCTAATGAGCCGATTTTTATTTCAACATATTCGCGAATTGACGGCGTAATATCAAGATTTTTTGAATGGATAATAATATTCATAATATAAATAATACATTTTTTAAAAGTTATTTTCAAGAACGGAATTTTTAAGCTCAATAAACTTAAAAGCTTAAAAGTTGATAAAAAACCCCCGCCAAGATGGCGGGGGAGAAGATTACTTCTTCTTTTTCTTCGCAGCTTTTTTCTTAGCAGCCATTTTAAGTAATCTGCGGTATTTTTTTGTAAAAAATAATGCAGATATTATTTTATAATCAGCGATAAAATTGACGACCACCTAATTTTACGCACTGACCTTTGACGACTTTTTATAAAGAAGAATTTTTTAAATAATTTTTATAAAATCATTCTTCTTATATAAATTTTAACAAATTCAAAATTAAATGCAATACATTTGCCTGTGGAAAACTTTTTTGGTTTTTAAATTTAAATCAAGCGTTCAATTTCTTCTTGAAGTTCTATTTTAAATTTTTTCTTCACTTCATTTTTTACAAGTTGAATTAAATTTTCCACGTCTTTTGCTTTCGCGTCAAGAATATTAACGATGAAATTTGGATGTTTCGGCGAAATCATCGCTCCGCCGATGGAAATTCCTTTTAATCCGGCTTCGGAAATAAAATAAGCCGCCGGTATGACCGGAAAGGGGTCGTTTTTTATAATGGACATTGATTTATGCGGATTAAAACACGGATTTATGCTGATAATTTTAGAATCTATTTGCGTTAACGGAACGTTTTTAAAAGTGCTACCCAAGCTGGGATATTCCATGGGGTGTTTCAATAAGCGATAGTTAATATTTTTTATCGTTTCTTCTTCTATCTTTTTTCGGCTGTCTTTTTGGAGTTTCAACGTCGCTTCCATAATAATTTCTCCGCCTTTATTTTTTTTGAAAATACTGGACCGGTATTGGAAGCCGCAATCTTTAAATTTACGTTTTATAATTTTGGGATTTTTCTGCGATATGTCCAAACTCATAACTTTTTCAATCGTGTCTTTCATTTCTCCGCCAAAAGCTCCGGCATTGCCGCGAATCGCTCCGCCCAATGTTCCGGGTAAGCCACCAGCCCATTCCAAACCGGAAAGATTTTTTTCTAAAGCGAAATCAACTAATTCTTTCATTAAAACGCCGGCGCCGACATTTATCCCCACACTATAACTTTGTTTAGTGTGGGGGTTTACAAAAACATTATTTTCTTTCCTGATAAATTTAAAATCGGGTTTTATAATCAATCCGTTAAATCCATGGTCATCAATTAAAACATTAGTTGCGCCGGCTAAAATAAAAACAGGCGTTTTTAATTGCCTTTGTTTTTCTATCACTTTAATTAAATCATCGGCATTTTTCGCTTCAAAAAAATATTTCGCGTTGCCGCCGATTTTATAATGGCTTATTTGTTTTAACGGAACATTTTTATCAAAATTTATTAACATAGAGAAAATATAAGTGGGACCGTTGACGTTTACCTCCAGCTTGCAATGAGTGAGTGCTTTCAACAGCCCCGATATTATTATATATCAGTATTTTGAAAACAAAACCCCGCCACAAGGGCGGGGTTGCAAACCGGAATAATAGCTCTTTATAGATATCATCGTACAGAGCTATTACCACTCATTAAAACATTATATATAAGGATTTTTTGAAAGTCAACCCCTATTAGATAGAATCTTTTTTCTTAAAAACAATAAATTTGTATCCGATAAAATTCCAGACCATTGAAGCCGCGGTGGCGAAAAGCTTCGCGACATTTGTCCACATTTGCGCTGAAAGTCCGAACAGCGGGGAAGTAAAGGTAGCGAGTCCGTAAACAATTGCGTCGTTTATTGAAATGCCGATAACGCTTATTATCAAAAATTGAGAGAACTGCTTGGCTTTTGAATCTTCCACGTTTTGCGATTTAAATGTCCAATATTTATTCAAGAAATAACTATTAATGACGGCGGCGGAAAAAGAAATTGAATTAAAAAGAATCAGCCATCGGCCGCTGTAAATTTTTGTTGAAAACAACAGGGCGTTTAATACCGCGAAATCAATGCCGGTGTTTATAACTCCGACAATCACGAATTTGGAAATTTGTTTAATAATAGTGGAATTCATTTTTTTATTTAGTTACATTTCAACCGCGATAGCAGTTGATATGTAACTACAATTTATTTTAAAAATTCAATAATTAAATTATATAATTCTGGCTGGTTTTTCAGAATATCTGTTCCATGGCCGCCGGTTTTATAAATCTGGATTTTCTTATTGGCCGTATCGGGCGTTAATTCATAAAGTATTTTATTTTCTTCGGCGTTTGGGTCGTCGTCCGCGGCGCTGACAAAAAATACGTTTTGTCCGGACTTGATATTTTTTGCCATTGGTTCGGTTTTGATTCCGCGATAATTCAATCCTGGCGAAAGTAAAATCGCAGTTTGGAACTCTGATCCGCCAGCTGACGGATTTGTAATATATTGTAGCGATAAATTAGCTCCAATAGAAGCACCGATAAATGAAATTTTATTTGGCGTTGCTTTGCGTTCTTTTATTAAATAATTAGCCGCGGCTTCCAAATCCAAAATGCTTTTTTGATGCTCCTTGTCTTTAAAATAAAAAAATTCTTCCGGTCCGTTTTCTGATTCTCCGTGTCCGCGCAAATCAATAGCAATGCTTTCATAGCCGGCATTTTGCAATTTAGTTGCCAAATCTTTGTAAGATTCTTTTGTCGCCGGCATCATATGAGATAAAACAAACCAGCCCAACGGTTTTTCAACACTATATAAATTAGCGGCGATTTTCATGCCATCCCGAGTTATCAGAAAAAATTTATTCATTATTAGTATCTATTCGTATCATTTGCATGCATTTGTATATTAGCATCACATTCTTAAAAAAAGCTCAATGACGCGATTGTCATCAAGGCGATTAAAATTATGATTATTTTCGCGATTAGTTTTTTCATCCCGTTAGAGATAGAAAATGCTTTGCTATAAAGCATTTCCGTAAATTATTTTGTTAATTTTATATTAGTTTCCGTTTTTTGATTTTAAAACATATGTGCAAAAACATACAGTTTTAATCTCTAACGGGATTCATATTATTGATTTAATTATATTTTTTATTTCTTTTGGTTTCAAGCTCGCGCCGCCGATTAGAAATCCGTCAATTTCTTTATATTTTACGAATTTTTTTATATTTTTGCCATCTACTGAACCTCCATATAGAACTTTAATGTTTAAAAATTGAAAATTAGAAATTAAAAATTCTTTTATATATTTTATCATTTCAACGGCGTCTTCGGGGGAGTCTGAATGACCGGTGCCGATGGCCCAGATAGGCTCATACGCAATAATTAAATTTTCAATTTTCAATTTTAAATTTTCAATATTTTTTAAATCTTTTCTTAATTGGTTCTCAATGAAATTTTCAATTGTTTTTTTGCCGCGTTTTCGGATTAATAAATTTTCTCCGACGCATAAAATTACTTTTAGTCCGGCTTTTAACGTTGCCAGAACTTTTTTGTTTATCATCTCATCGGTCTCATTTAAAATTCGGCGACGTTCGGAATGGCCAATAATAACATATTTAACTTTAAGGTTTTTTTCCTGGCGTAATGAGATTTCTCTCGTATACGGGCCGATATTTTTCCAAAATACGTCTTGGCTTCCCAATTTTACTTTTTTAATAAATTTTCCAACTTCTTCTATGAAAAGAAACGGCGGCGCGATAACAACATTAGGTTTTAGGTTTTGGGTTTTAGGTTTTAGAGATTTTAAATAATTTTCCGTTGCTCGCGCCAATTTTATCGCCGCGTCAACAGTAGTCGGAGCGCTTTTCCAATTAAAAACAAGTAGTTTTTTATTCATTTGTATATTATTATAGCACTATGAATAATAGCGGCAATATCAGGAACTTCGTCATAATTAGCCACATTGACCATGGCAAAAGCACTTTGGCTGATAGATTTTTGGAAATTACCAAAACTGTTGATGCGCGGCAAATGAAGGCGCAGTTTTTAGATTCTTTGGAATCGGAGCGGGAAAGAGGAATCACTATAAAAATGGCTCCCGTCAGAATGGTTTATGGAGATTATATTTTAAATATGATAGACACGCCGGGACACAGCGATTTCTCTTATGAAGTGTCGCGGGCGTTGGTGGCGGTTGAAGGCGCGATTTTGCTGGTTGACATAACGCAAGGAATTCAGGCGCAGACTCTGGCAAAATTCTATAGCGCTAAAAAAGCCGGTCTTAAAATTATCGGCGCGGTTAATAAAGTTGATTTAATAAGCGATGAGGGACAATTAAATAGAAGGGTTAAGGATTTGGCTGATTTAATCGGTTGCGAGCCAAAAGAAATTCATCCCACACATAAACAAGTTATGTGTGGGATTCATAAAATTTCCGGTAAAACCGGACAAGGCATTGAAGAACTTTTAAAAGCGATAATAAAAGAAATCCCAAATCCTAAAAAGTTGAGTGGAAATGAAAATTTAGCGAGAGCTCTTATTTTTGATTTATTTTATGACGACCACAAAGGAATTATCGCCTCAGTTCGGGTTTTTGGAGGAGAATTTAATGTTAATGAAGAAGCGTATTTAATTGCTGCTGATGAAAAATTTAAAATGAAAGAAGTCGGTTATTTTTTGCCGCAATTGAAACCAATCGGAAAATTATCGGCTGGTGAAATAGGATACATTGCCACGGGTTTAAAAGACCCGGATCGCATTAAAATAGGCGATACCATTATCACAAATCACAAATCACAAATCACAAATCACAAATCATTGGCTTTGTCTGGATATGACGAGCCGAAGCCGGTTGTGTTTGTGAGTTTTTATCCGGAAAACAGCAATCAGTATGACGATTTAAAAAAAGCGTTCGGTCGGTTGAAACTTAATGATTCTTCATTAAAATTTGAAGCGGATTTTAATGAAGTGCTCGGTCGCGGATTTAAGGTGGGATTTTTGGGCAAGCTTCATTTTGAAATTACCGCCGAACGCTTGGAAAAAGAATTTGATATAAAAACAATAAACAGTTTTCCGTCGGTGGCTTATAAGGTTAACAATTTAATAATAGATAATCCGGCGGATTTGCCTGACGATATTAAAGAAATTTTAGAGCCGATGATAAATTTGGAAATTATTTCTCCAGGCGGACATCTGGGCGATATTTTGCAGTTAAAAGAAATTTTTAGAATGGAAAACATAACGACGAATAATTTGGGGGCCGAAGGAATAATTTTAATAACCGCTAAAATGCCGTTGGCTGAACTTATCTCCGATTTTGATGACCGATTAAAATCAGTTTCTGAAGGGTTTGCCTCTTTTAATTATGAATTGGCGAATTATCAAAAAGCCGAACTTGAAAAAATGGAAATTTTAATCGCTAACGCGCCGGTTGCCGGATTAGTAAGAATTGTGCCGAAAAAACGGCTTGAATACGAAGCGCGAAAAATGGTTGAAAAATTAAAGGATGTTTTACCTCGCCAGCAATTCACTCAGGCGATTCAGGCGGTGGCCGGCGGAAGAATTATCGCGCGTGAGACGATTTCGGCGATGAAAAAAGATGTTGCCGGGTACCTTTACGGCGGCGATAGATCGCGTAAAATGAAATTATGGAAGAAGCAGAAAAAAGGAAAGAAAAAATTATTAAGTAGGTCTCTTGGGACCCAAGTGAGAATACCGGCAGAAGTATTTAAAAAAATAATACAATAATGAACAATATTAAAAAATATTTATTAATTGGTTTGGGGGCAGTGGTTTTGATTGGCTTGAGCTGGTTTATTTTCGGCGGCAATTATCCGATTGTCTTTGTTGATTTTTCGGCTATAAGCGCGAAAGATTATAATAAAAATTATTTATCTTCTTTAAATTATTATGAAAAAGCCCTTAAAACATACGCGCAAGATTCGCAAGTTCTTGAAGCTGACGAAGCAAAGCAGGAAATAAAACGGGCGGTGCTTGATAATTTAATTGAAGATATTTTGATTGACCGAGAATTAAAAAAAGAAATTAAACAAGATGATTTAAACGTATTGGTTGAAAAAAAAATAAACGAAATTTCGGAAAGCCAAATCGCTGATAAAGCGATTGAAACCCTGTATGGTTTTTCGTTTAATGAGTTCAGGCAGAGAGTTTTAAAACCTCAGGCGAAAAAAGAAATTTTAGAAAACAGATTATTTTTGGCGGGGATAGATTTCGACGAGAAAATGAAAGATATTAAAGCGCAATCGCGAGTGAAGATTTTTTTATCTGGGTTTGGATGGAACGGGAAGGAAGTTGTAATTAAATAGCTGAGGCGCGGGTATCGTATAATGGCATTATGTATCCTTCCCAAGGATAAGACACGGGTCCGATTCCCGTTACCCGCTTAATTAAAAATATTTAAAATGAACCCCCACACCATAACGAATTGTGATGGGGTAAAAAATAAAATTATAAAATACAAATGGATGAAAGTTTATTCTATAAATTTTATAGAAATAGAATATAAATTCGTTTGGTGTGGGGGTGAAATTTATTGAATTATTAAAAAAAGAAGATTTATTCGGTAAAACTTGTCTTTTGCGAGTTGATTTAAATATTGCCGAAAAGGAAGCAAAAAATTCTCCGCGCGTTAAGGGAATTTTACCAACAATTGAATTTTTGATTAAAAATGGCGCGAAAGTGGTGATTTTAAGCCACCGCGGTCGCCCGAAGGGTTTTAATAAAAAACAAAGCTTGAAACCCTTTGTAAAAATTTTATCTTCTTTATTGAATCCCACACTTACGCGTAAGTGTGGGATTCATTTCATTGATTTTAATAAATCATGGGCTCAAATTCTTGCTTCTATTAATAGAAGCAACGGAATTTTTCTTTTGGAAAATCTGCGTTTTTTTTCGGAGGAAGAAAAAAATGATGCTAAATTTGCCAAACAACTCGCGTCTTTGGGCGAGATTTATGTAAATGACGCTTTTGCGGTGAGTCATAGAGTCAATGCTTCAGTCGCGGCGATAACAAAATTTTTACCGTCATATGCCGGTTTGCTTTTGGAAAAAGAAATTAAAAATCTTCATTTTGCGATGAATCCGGAAAAGCCGTTGGTTGTTATTTTGGGAGGCGCAAAAATATCAACAAAAATTTGTTTAATAAAAAATTTTGAGAGCAGGGCGGATTATTTTTTAATTGGCGGCGGAATCGCGCATAATTTTTTGTTGGCGCAAGGATTGCCGATAGGCGATTCCATTTCTGAAGAAAAAACCGTTAATTTTGCCAAAAAAATGTTAAAAAATAATCGGGTTATTTTGCCGGTTGATTATGTAATTAAGAACAGAAAAATTTTGGATATTGGACCAAACACAGTTAAGCTATATTCTGATATTATAAATAAAGCCGAAACAATAATTTGGAATGGACCAATGGGGCATTTTGAAGATAAAAAATTCGCCAAGGGTTCGGAGGAAATTGCGAAAGCGATTTTGAATAGTAGGGCTTTTTCCGTTATCGGTGGCGGCGAGACA
>CAYOSD010000011.1:0-11717 GCA_964406565.1 uncultured Candidatus Saccharibacteria bacterium
ATAAAGGAATTTCCTATGAAAAAATTGTCCCGGTTCTTACAGAAGCCATTAAAGACCAGCAAAAAGAAATTAAAGAATTGAAAGCTCGCATTGAGATTTTAGAGAGAAAATAATGAGTTTACGAGGTTAATCCTCGTATAGATATTAGTAAAATATTACAACAACTCTCGCAATCGCGAAAAATGTTAATATCTTTTCTTTCTCTTTCTTGCTATCCTATAGGATAGCAAGAAATTAATTTGACTTTCGATTTTCGGATATGATATATTTAAATATATGGCTACTACAACATTAGAAACAATAATAAAACAAAAACCGCAAGTTAATAAAGTTTTATCCGCTATATTAAAAGAATTACATTCTCTTAGGCAAGAAATTAGCCTTGTTTTGCCACAAGAAGATTTAAAAGAATATTCTCATTCAATGCGCATAAAACATTCTTATAAAAAAGCGCTTAAACAATATCCTCCGGAATTTTAAGTATGCGGATAATTTATACTGATGATTTTAATCATAATCTTCAGAAATTTCCAAAAAAAATTCGTCGGTTTTTGGCAATTCAAGAAGTGAGATTTAAAATTAATTGGCGAGACAATAGGCTTCATATTAAAAAGATTCGTTCACTCGACCGCGTTTTTTCATTGCGGATAACGCGTCGCTATCGGACGTTTTTTTATTTTCAAAATCAAGAAACAGCCATTTTTTTCGATATTGACCACCGCAAAGATGCTTATAAATCTATTTAATTTTCATATAACGTCTTGCGGAGGCGATAATATTCCAACAATATTGACTTTAATTGTTTAATTGAACTAAAATATAAATATGAATACGATTACTATTCCTAAAAATTTAATAAAAAATGACGATTTGGTTGTTATCCCTCGTAAGGAATATGAAACTTTAATAAAATTAAAAACATTTAAGGAATTCATCCCGTCTTTTTCTCAAAAAAAAGCCCTTTTAACGGCTGAACGTAATTTTAAAAAAGGAACAACTTTATCTTATAATGAACTTGTCAAAAAGCTGGGGTTTGCAAATTAACCCATCTGTTTTTAAATTTTTTAAAAAAATTCCTCGTTATGATGCTGAACGTCTTCTTGATGTTGTAAAATTCTTACCTTTAAATCCTTATTTTGGTGATATTGAAAAAATGAAAGACGAAGAAGATTCTTGGAGAAGACGTGTTGGTTCTTATAGGATATTTTATAAAATTAAGACTGACTATAATATAATTCTTGTATTTCATATTGAGCGTAGAACGTCAAAAACATATTAATTTAATCGTTTGCGCAGAGATGAAAACGTTGTTTTTGCTTTTTTCCTTAAATCGGTTAGAATGTGAATATGGCGATTACTTCTCCGGTTCAAGAAATAAAAGACAGATTGGATATTGTTGAATTTATTAGGTCTTATGTCGCGCTTCAGCCGTCCGGCAAGAATTTTAAAGCCTGCTGTCCTTTTCATAAAGAAAAAACTCCTTCTTTTATAGTGTCGCCCGAGCGGCAAAATTGGCATTGTTTCGGCGCTTGCGCCGAAGGCGGCGATATTTTTAAATTTGTAATGAAGCACGACAATCTGGAATTTTACGAGGCCTTGAAATTTTTGGCGGAAAAAGCCGGCGTTGAATTAAAAAAATTTTCTCCGGCAGACCAGAAACAATTCGGGGTTTTATATGACATCAATGATTCGGCGAAAAAGTTTTTTCAAAATCAATTGAAAATTTCAAAAGAAGCGGCTGATTATCTGGCAACGCGTGAATTAAAAAAAGAAACAATTAAAGAATTTGAAATCGGATTTGCGCCTCAGGGCTTTGACCATCTGACGGTTTATTTAATTAAAGAGGGTTATGATGTAACTGATATTCAAAGAGCGGGTTTGAATTTTAAAAGCGAGCGGGGCGGATATGTAGATAAGTTTCGCAATAGGATAATGTTTCCGATTTACAATCATTTTGGGAAAACAATCGGCTTTACCGGAAGGATTTTACCGCAATACGATACCGGCGATTTCGGCAAATATATTAACAGTCCGGAAACGCCGATTTTCAATAAATCAAAAGTTCTTTATGGATTTCATAAGAGTAAAAATTTCATTAAAGAAAAAAAAGAGGTTGTTTTAGTTGAGGGACAGATGGATTTTTTAATGGCTTGGCAGGATGGAATGAAAAATACTGTCGCGACTTCCGGAATTGCGCTCACATTTGACCACTTAACAACCTTGAAACGCCTAACGGACCAAATAATTTTTTGCTTTGACAATGACGAAGCGGGATTAAAAGCAGCGGAACGGAGTATTGATTTGGCGCAGAGTCGCGATTTCAGCGTCAAATTGCTTATTCTTGAAGGTTATAAAGACCCGGCCGATGTTGTAAAAAATAAGCCGGGAATTTTGAATAAATTGGCGGAAAAAGCCAAACCGGCAATGGAGTTTTATTTTGATCGCTATCTTGAAATCTCAAATCTCAAATCTCAAATCTCAAAATTTGATTTAGGCAAATTTAAAAATAATATCAGGATTGTTTTGGCGAAAATTAAAATTCTGGCGAGTCCGATTGAAAAACAGCATTGGCTCAGAGAGCTTTCTTTAAAAACAAGAATTAAAGAAGAGGCGCTGGCGGAAGAAATGGAGGGGTTAAAAATCCAATCTGCCAGCTGGCGGACTAATTTTCAAAATCCAATTTTTAAACCAATAGCGCGACAAGAACAGAAGGATTTATTGCAAACAACTACTAGGATAGACCTTATTGCGCAGAAAATTATCGGGATTTTAACCATAAAAGAAGATTTGCATCCACATATTAAAAGTCATATTGATTATTTTCCGGAGACTTATTCCGCGATTGCCAGAAGTTTTATTGAAAAAACAGAAATAAAAGAAGCGCGTCATATTGATTTATTAAATGCGATTTCTCTTAGAACTTCTTTTGATTTTCAGATTATTGATGAAGAAAAAATAAACCGCGAATTTCAAGAATTAATTCGTCAGTTGCAGTTGGAATATTTAAGGAATAAAAGGCAGATATTGATTAATTCCCTGAAAGAAGCCGAAAATGAAAAAGATGAGCAAAAAATAGAAACAATTTTGCATGAGTTTGACGAGATGTCAAAACTGATGCAAAATTAATTTTGATGAATTATGAATTAAGAATTATAAATTATGAAAAAAAATAAAAAATTAAAAAAGAATAAGAAATTATTAAAGAAACGGGCGGTAAAGAAAAATTTTAAGAAGCGGATTAAAAAAGCCGAAAAAAAATCAATTAAGAAAAAAAGTTTAAAAAAGAAAAAATTGGCGAAAGGAAAAGTCAAAGTTAAAAAAAAGGTGTCCGTAAAAAACATAAAAAAATCGGAAAAAACGAAAAAGAAATTTAAATTTAACGAATCCGAACTTGATGATTTAATTAGGCGTGGCAAAGCGCGCGGATTTGTCATAGACTCGGAGATTCTTTATTCTTTTCCCCGTATTGAAAAAGACATTAATTTTTTAGAAGAAATTTACGGTCGGCTTGAAAACGCCAATATTAAAATTCTTGAATCCGGTCATTTAATTGATATATCGGAAAAAGAAGAAATAAGCCGTAAAGAACTTGAAAAAGCGACGGAAATAGAATCAGAAGTTCGCTTGCCGGACGCGGTTCAAATGTATCTCAAAGAAATCGGCAAAACTCCTCTTCTTAACGGAAATAAAGAAAAAGAATTGGCGAAGCGTTTGGAAAAAGGAGACGAGGAGGCGAGACAGCAATTAATTCAGGCGAATTTGCGGTTGGTCGCTTCAATCGCCAAGCGTTATGTTTATCGTAGTCCGAATTTAAGTATCCTTGATTTGATGCAAGAAGGAAATATCGGGCTTTCCAAGGCGGTTGAAAAATTTGATTATCGTCGGGGGTTTAAATTTTCCACTTATGCCACTTGGTGGATAAGGCAGGCAATTACCCGAGCGCTTGCCGATCAATCGCGAACCATCAGAATTCCGGTGCATATGATTGAAACAATTTCTAAATACACTCAGATTAAAAGAAAGCTGGCGCAGGAGTTGAACCGCGAACCTCTTGTCGAGGAAATTGCCATTGAGATGGAAACATCGGTTGAAAAAATCAGGCATCTTCAAAAAATTTCACAGGAAGTTCTTTCATTAGAAGCGCCAATCGGAGAAGACGATGATGATTCAACCTTATCCGAACTTGTTAAAGACGAAAAAAGCCCGACTTCAACTCAGATTGTTTCAAGGGTTTTATTACGGGAAAAACTCAACGATATTTTTATTGATTTGTCTCCGCGCGAGCAAGAAATTTTAAAATTGCGTTTCGGTTTAGATGACTGTGTGAGCCATACGCTTGAAGAAGTCGGCAAGAAATTCGGCGTAACCAGGGAAAGAATCCGTCAAATTGAGTCAAAAACGTTGGAAAAGATAAAAAAACACCATAAAGCCAACACTTTAGAGGAGTACTAAGGGGATTGAAGTTTGAAATATTTTTGATATAATTATATGATAATTAAAAGGTCAAAAAGTAATCGCGAATAATGTTAAAAAAGCTACGGAATACAGATAATTTACAGATATACGGATACGAAACGTTTAATCCGTATATCCGTATAAATCCGTAATCAGTAGCCATATTTATGAAAAAGATATTATTTATCGCGTTAGTTTTATCAATAGCGACAATAACGTCGAATGTTTACGCTCAGGAATCGGAAAATCCGGGTATTTTGCCGACCAGCCCGTTTTATTTTTTTAAAAATATAACGCGGGGCGTGCAAAGAATTTTTACCGTTAATCCGGTTAAAAAAGCCGAATTAGAGATGAATATCGCTAATCAACAGGCGGCGGAAATTAAAAAACTTGAAGAAGTGGCTCCGGACCGCGTTGACGCTATTTCCAAAGCGATAGCGAATTATCAAACTAATGTTGAACGTTTAAAAAATCGTTTGGAGAATTTGAAAGAAACAAGTCAAAATCCGAACATTGATAAGCTGGTTGAAAAACTCACTGACAATTCAATCAAGCATCAAGAGCTTTTTGACGAATTAAAAAAGAAATTTAAAGACAACGACGAATTAAAAGGACGCATTGAATCAGCGCAGGGAGAGATAAGCGAAACAGTCGCGAAAATTCCGAAGAAATTTGATAATCAGGAAATGTTTCGTGAGAGATTGGAAAGAGTTGTTAATAGCCAGCCAAACGGAATTGTTAATGAATTAAGGCGGGTTGAAATTATTGACCGAATCAGCGAAAAAATTCCCGTTGAACAAAGGCAGGGGATAGAAGCGGCGAAAGAAAATTTGATTAAAGAATTCGGAGACAGAATGGAAAAACTTCCGCAAGCGCAGATGCGGGAGATATTAAAGCCGGAGTTTTTAGAAATGATTCCGGGTAATTCGGCGCAAAGAATTAAAATTATTGAAGAAATAAAAAATAGAGTTGTTTCTCCGGAAATTAGGGAAAGATTAATGGAGGCCGGGGATAAAATATTGGAAAATAAAATTGAAAATAAAGAAATCCGTAAAGAAGAAGTGGAAAAATTGATAAATTATGTGAAAGATTTGGTTATTAGGGCGGAAAGCGTTGTGGCGGAAATTGAAAACGAAGATATGAGATTAAATAGGAAAAATATATTAGAAAAAATAAAATCGCGTTTGTTTGAGGCGGGGAAAGTTTTAGGAGAAGGAAAAATCGGCGAAGCGTTTGGCATTGCCAATTCGGCTGGCGCGGAAGTAAAAAATCTTTTAATCCCCGTTGTTGAACAAAATATTATAAACATTAAGCCGGCGCCAGCGCTGATTGAATTCGGAAGCGCGACATCGGGACCGTTAAAACCGATGCCGATTGACCAAATAAAGCCGCTAATTCCGTCAATTCCGTCCATTATGAAGCCAATTATTGAAAATCAAATTATTTGCACTCAGGAATATAATCCTGTTTGCGGCGCTAATGGAAAAACGTATTCCAATGAATGTTACGCTAAATTAGCCGGTGCGCCTGTTTTAGCCAGAGGCGCTTGCCAATTGGGGGCAACGGGGGCTGGGACGGGAACAGAAATAAAAATAGAGCCGAATTTTGAACAAGTAATACCCTTAATGCCAAGCTATTAAATGACGTCCGAAGAAATTCGTAAAAAATTTCTTGATTTTTTTGAAAAGAAGGGACATAAGATTGTCCCTTCTTCGTCTTTGATTCCCGATGACCCGTCGGTGCTTTTAACAACTGCCGGAATGCAACAATTTAAAAAATATTATACCGGCGAGCTAAACGCTTTAAGCGATTTTAGTTCCCAACGGACGGTTTCCATACAAAAATGTTTTCGCACTAGCGACATTGAAGAAGTCGGCGACAAAACTCATCTTACTTTTTTTGAAATGCTGGGTAATTTTTCTTTTGCTCCGGTTGGCTCGGATAATCCCGAGGATTTTAGTAGGAGAGGATATTTTAAAAGAGCGTCGATTTTTTGGGCTTATGAATTTATCACTGGAATTTTGGGAATCGGCGTTGATAGAACAACGGTATCGGTTTTCAAAGGCGACCAAGAAATTCCTTTTGATGAAGAATCTTATAATATCTGGCATAAAGAATTAAATATTCCCAAGGATAAAATTATTCTGGGGAGCCGCGTTGATAATTTTTGGGGCCCAACCGGCGAAGAAGGGCCTTGTGGACCGTGTACGGAAATTTATGTTGATGGCGTGGAAATTTGGAATAACGTATTTAATGAATACTATAAGGAGAAAGGAGACGGTTTTGCAAAAACAAAAACACCGGGTGTGGACACCGGGATGGGATTAGAAAGATTAACGGCGATGATGCAAGGCGTTGATGATGTTTTTGAAACGGATATTTTTCAATCGCTTATGGGGAGAGTGAGAGAATTAATTTTTTCATCGGAACACGACAGGATAGTTAGAATTTTAGTAGACCACTTGCGCGCGTCAATTTTTTTAATCGCTGACGGCATTAGGCCATCAAACAAAGAAGCCGGATATATTTTGCGGAGATTGCTTCGTCGGATTATGGCTCTTCAGATTAAATACGACGTTCACACGGATTTGTTTCCGGAAAGTGTCGCGCTTATTAAAGAAAAATTTGGCGAAGTTTATCCCGAATTGAAAGAAATAAAAGTAATCTTGGAAGTTATGGAAGAAGAAGAACAGAAATTTCAGGAAGTAATCGGGAAGGGTGTTAGGGAAATTGAGAAAATATTTTCGCGAAATCAAGAAATCAACGGCAAAGAGGCTTTTTATATTTATGAAACTTTCGGTTTGCCGTATGAATTGATTAAAGAATTGGCGCCGGCGGAAATCATAAAAAATTTATTAAAAGAAGATTTTGAATCCGAATTTCAGAAGCATCAGGAAATTTCCCGCGCTGGAGTGGAGAAAAAATTCGGCGGACACGGCTTGGTTTTAGACACCGGCGAATTGAAAGCCGGAAGCGATGAAGAAATAGGGAAAGTCATTCGTTTTCACACAGCCACTCATTTATTGCAATGGGCTTTGCGGGAAGTTTTGGGGAAAGACGTCAAGCAAATGGGTTCGGACATAAATCCCGAGCGGATGCGTTTTGATTTTTCTTTTAATCGTAAAATGACCAGCGAAGAAATCGGCAAAGTTGAAAATTTGGTTAATCAAAAAATCCGGGAAAACCTACGGGTTTATTTTAAGGAAATGCCGAAAACAGAAGCTGAAAAAATAGGGGCATTAAGTTTTTTCAAGGCAAAATATCCTGATGTTGTTAGGGTTTATTTTATCGGTTCGGAAGGGGAAGTTATTAGCGCGGAATTTTGCGGCGGTCCGCATATTGAAAATACTTCTGAAATCGGCGAATTCAAAATTTTAAAAGAAGAAGCAGTGAGCGCCGGAGTCAGGAGAATTAGGGCAATAGTGCGTGGCTACTGATTACGGATAACTTACAGATATACGGATATGAAATGCTTAATCCGTATATTCGTATAAATCCGTATTCCGTAGCTAAATATAATTCTACATCTCGTAGCGCTTTATTGTTTTTTTATTTTGTATTTTGTAGTAATATATAAAAATGGCTAACCAAGAAAAGAAAATTAAAGTTTTTGATATTGCGCCGAGTTCGCATCGGTCCGAGCTGATTAAACAAATTAAACCGGCGGTAGAGGAGATTAAAAAAACGTCGGAATTAGAACAGAAAATGCCAGAACAAAAGACATCGGAACAGAAAGCGCCGGAAACGCCAGCATCAACGCCAGTGCCGGAAATTCAAGCGCCACAAGAAGAAGCGGGAAAAGGATTTCTTTCAAAATGGTTTTATAAGAAGAAAAAAACTGCGATTATTGAACGGGATAAGGAAGAAGAAATATCGGAGCAAGCCGAAGAAATTAAAATTATTCCAAAAGAAGAAGACGATGAAAACGACGAGAATTTTCTTAAAGATGAAATCAGTCCGTTAAAAACGGGGATAAAATTCGGCAAATATATTGCCATCATTTTTATTTTAATAATAGTTGCTGGCGGAGCTTATGCCGCTTTAGAAATTTTACCGAAAGCGGAAATAAAAATCACAGCCAAGAAAACCCCTTGGAATTTTAACAATAGCGTTTTTGCTTCAAAAAACTTCGGAGATATAGATTTAACGAATAAGCAAATTCCGGCAAATTTCTTTTCGGGAAAAAAGAACGTGAGTCTTTTTTATCCGGCGACCGGTAAAAAAAACGTTGAGAAAAAAGCCGAAGGAGAAATAATGATTTACAACGCTTACAGTTCACAATCGCAATCATTAATTGTTAATACTCGTTTTGAATCTCCGGACGGAAAAATTTTTAGGATTCAGGAAAAAATTACGGTTCCGGGGGCAAAAGTTGAAAATGGGAAAATAACTGCTTCCGGGGTAAAAGTGAAAGTAATAGCTGATAAAATTGGCGCGGAATATAATATCGGTCCAACGAAATTCACAATCCCCGGATTTAAAGGAACGCCGAAATACGACGGATTTTATGCGAAATCCGAAAGTCAAATGGCAGGCGGATTTGTCGGAGAACTGGCTTATCCTACGGACGATGAAATAAAAACAGCCAAAGAAAAAACAGAATCTGCTTTGGAGGAAAGTTTAACAACTCTTATTTCTTCGCAGATACCGGCGGATTTCAAAATAATTGAAGGAGCACGGCAGTTTAATGTTATTAGGGAAGATGTTAATCAGGAAGTCAATCAGGATAGCAATTTTTCCGTTTTTGCGGAAGGAGAATTAACAATAGCGGGATTTAAAGAACCGAATTTATTGGAATTAATGGGCGGATTGGCTCAAAAAGAATTAGGAGAAAGTTTTAAGGCAAAAAAATATTCGCTTGAATACGGAGTCGCGCGGCCGGACATTCAATCGGGGAAAATTAATTTTTCAATCAATTATAGCGGAACATTTTGGCAGCCGATTGACATTGAACAATTTAAAAATTCAATCTTGAATAAAAAGGAAACAGAACTAAAAGTTTTTGTTTTTTCTTTGGACGGAGTAGAGCGGGCGACTGTTTCGTTGTGGCCTTTTTGGGTCAAGCGAGTTCCGGATAATATCGCGAAAGTGGAAGTGGAAGTGGAATAAGGTTGACCCCCCCCTACATAAATTTTTATGTGGGGGTTGACAGAATAGCATACATCTTTATAATGATAATTTACAATTATCAATTTCCAATAAATTTTCAATGTGTCAATTTTCAAACAGTGTAAATTGAAAATTTTAATATAATGAATATAAAACCTTTATCAAATCATCTTTTTATTGAGCCGATTGAAGAAGAAAAAAAGACGGAATCCGGCATTGTTCTTCCGGAAACCATAGAAAAAGAAAAACCCGTAAAAGGGAAGATTATTTTTGTCGGTTCCGGTAAAATAAAAGAAAACGGCGAGCGAATTCCGATGTCCGTAAAAATCGGCGATATTGTTTTATTCAAAAAATACGGTCCTGATGAAGTTGAAATAGAGGGCAAGAAATATCTGGTCGGAGATGAAGACGATATATTAGCAATAATTGAATAGTATCGATGCGAATATACGAATTATACTAATGATACAAATTGTAGATGGCGTTACTTTTATTTTATTTGTATAATTCGTATTCATTTGTATATTGGTATCGATACGTTGAAAACTATAATGGCTAAACAACTTTTATTTAACGAGGAAGCGCGGATGGCGCTTAAAAAAGGAATAGATAAATTGGCGGAAGCGGTAAAAATGACTCTTGGTCCGCGTGGCCGGGCGGTTATTATAGAAAAAGGTTACGGCGCTCCGCAGGTGACTTTTGACGGCGTAACGGTCGCTAAAGAACTTGAATTTGAGGAAAAATACGAAAATCTTGGAGCTGATTTCATTAAACAAGCGGCGGAAAAAACCAATGATAATGTTGGAGATGGGACAACCACTTCAGTGGTGTTGGCGCAAGCGATAATTGACGAGGGTGAACGTTTAATCCGCGAAAAAGGATTTAACGTTATTCAATTGGCGGAAGAATTGAAAAAAGCGAGCGACGCGGTTGTTAAAGAATTGGAGAAACAAAAGGAGTTGATTGACGAGCCGAGGAAACTTAAAGAAGTTGCTACGCTTTCGGCGAAAGACGAAGAAATCGGCGGTTTAATTTCAACAGTTATGGATAAAATCAGCAAAGAAGGCGTTGTTACGGTTGAAGATTCAAATACCATCGGCAGTTCTTACGAAATCGTTGAAGGTTTGCAATTTGACCGCGGTTATGTTTCTCAATATATGATGACGAATGCTGAACGAATGGAAGCGGTTTTGGAAGACCCGTATATTTTGGTAACCGATAAAAAAATAGGCACTATCAACGAATTACTTCCGCTTTTGGAAAAATTGGTTAAAGCCGGAAAAAAAGAATTGATGATTATTGCCGAAGACGTTGAAGGCGAAGCGCTTGCGACTTTGGTGGTCAACAAGCTTCGCGGTATATTTAATGTTTTGGCGGTTAAGGCGCCGGGATTCGGCGACAGACGTAAAGAAATGTTGGAAGATATAGCGATTGTAACCGGCGCGAAATTCATTTCCGAGGATCTGGGCAAGAAAATGGAAAACATTGAGCTTTCCGATTTGGGGCATAGTTATCGTGTGGTGGCGAATAAAGATAATTGCACCATAGTCGGTGGGAAAGGCGATAAAAAAGAAATTGACAGCAGAGTAAACCAGATTAAAAATCAAATTAAACATATAGATTCGGAATTTGACAAAGAAAAATTGCAGGAAAGATTGGGTAAATTGTCCGGTGGCGTGGCGATTATTAAAGTCGGCGCTCCGACGGAATCGGCGCAGAAAGAATTAAAACAGCGGGTTGAAGACGCGGTGGCGGCGACGCGGGCGGCGATGGAAGAGGGAATTGTGCCGGGCGGAGGCATTGCTTTGTTCAACGTGTATGTTAAAAGAATGAATATGAAAAAAGAGGAGATTTCAGTTGTTTTGGCGGCTGAAACGATTTTAAATAAAACTCTTCAAGCTCCCATTACGGCGATTATCGGCAATAGCGGCGAATCAACAGGAGCGATTATCAAAGAATTGGAAACTAAAAAACAAAAAGAGGATATTTGGCTGGGATTTAACGCTTCTAGTAATAAAATAGAAAATTTGAAAGAAGCCGGAATTATTGACCCGCTAAAAGTCGTTAAAACGGCTTTTATCAACGCCATTTCGGTTGCCAGTAATTATCTTATGGTTGGCGTGGCAATAACCAATTTGCCGGAAAAGAAAGAA
>CAYOSD010000012.1:0-10876 GCA_964406565.1 uncultured Candidatus Saccharibacteria bacterium
TGTTTCTGCCGAGCCCGAGCGAAGCGAGGGCGAGGCAACAATCGCCCAAAATCCTAATTCTGAAAATTGGCGGTAGGGGTGAGATTCGAACTCACGATACCTTTCGGTATAACGCTTTTCAAGAGCGTCGGTTTAAACCGCTCACCCACCCTACCCTTTGGACCAAGCGAGAATCGAACTCGCATCTCCTTCCCTCACCCTTGGGCTTGAGCTTTTGGACTTGAGGGGAATCGAACCCCTGACCTTCTCATTGCAAATGAGACGTTCTACCACTGAACTACAAGCCCAAAGGTGAGGGACAAATGAGGTGTTCTACTATTAAACTATAGGCCCAATCCGTTTCTATACTAAACAAAAATCCATTTGACTTCAAGTTTTCACTCAATTAAAATTAAAAATTATGCTTTTACCAATTATCACAACCGCTGCTCTGGTTGACAGCGTCAATCCTTGCGCTTTTTCCGTTTTAATTCTTACTATCGCCTTTCTTTTCACTCTTGGCCGCGACCGTTTAAACATTTTTAAAATCGGCTTGCTTTATATTCTCGGCATTTTTATTGTGTATATTTTAATCGGTCTCGGGATTCTGCAAACTTTGCAAATTTTCAATATTCCGAATTTTATGAGAAAAGTCGGGGCGTCTCTCCTTATAATCTGGGGAGTTATTGAATTGCTCGGCGCGATTTTCCAGAATTTCCCGATTAAACTGAAAATCCCGCAGGGCTCACACCAAACAATGGCGAAGCTTATGGAAAAGGGTTCGGCGCCGACGGCTTTTTTGCTCGGCGGATTTGTCGGACTTTGCGAATTTCCCTGCACCGGCGGTCCGTATCTGCTGGTTCTCGGTCTCTTACACGACCAAGCGACTTTTTGGAAAGGATTGGGGTATTTGGTTTATTACAATTTGGTTTTCATCTTACCGCTAATTATTATACTTTTAATCGCCAACAATAAAACGCTTCTGGATAAAACCCAAAAATGGAAATCGGAAAACGTGAAAGGAATGCGCTATGTCAGCAGTTTAGCAATGATAATCTTGGGCATAGTGATTTTTCTTTTATAATCGGTTAGAATAAATAGACCTGTTGCTTAATAAGCTTTTAGATGATTTTGTTTATATTTTGAGCGAGACGAAGTAAAAATTTTTCAATTAAATATAGTATATTATTGAAAAATTTTTATGAAGTCGCAGCCAAAATATAAACAAAAGGGATAAAATGTTATTAAGCAACAGGTCTAATATATGGACGAACAAAAATTTCAAAAATTAATAGAAAAAATCCAGCAGATGAAAAAGGATAATAAATTTGACTTATCCACGGAAGAAGATTTGAGCATCGCCATTATGAATTTAATCGGCTTGGAAGAGCATTTATTTTTTACTGCCGAAAAAACCGGCAAAGAAGAATATCTTGCCCTACTTAATGAGACGCGCGCAATGCGTAAAAATTTGATGAAGCGGATGATAAAAGAATATGAAGGTGAAATGTGGTGCGTTGCCAAACATTTACTCGCGGCATCAATGCGTCTAATAGAAGTCGGGACAAAACTTCTTTCCGACAATAAACACGATGAAGCAAAAGACATATTTCACAAAGCATATCGCCTTTACGCTCTTTTCTGGGTAGCCCGCTTAAAAATGATTGATTTGCCGAAGTTAAAAAAAGAAGATAATAAACCATGGACGGTTGAAGATTTGGTTAATAAATTAGTGGATTGTTGCGATGAATAAATCGACGAAAATAATAATTTCTCTCGGAGTAACCGCCATAATTGTTGTTTTAGCGCTAGCTTTTTGGCAAATTAAAAAAGACAAAGCGCAAAATAACGCGCCGGGATTATACGATAATTTCGCCAAATGTTTGGCGGAAAAAAATATCATAATGTATGGCGCCGAATGGTGTTCCCATTGCCAATCCCAAAAAAAGCTTTTCGGAAATTCTTTCCAATATGTCCCCTATGTTGAATGTCCGGATAATGCTCAATTATGCATTGATAAAGGGATAGAAAGATATCCAACTTGGATTTTCCCCGATAATAAAAAATTTGAAGGAGAACAAGCTTTGGAAAAATTATCTCAAGAAAGCGGTTGCGCGTTATAAAAAATTTTCAGGAAAAATCCTTTTTCTCACTAATGTTTAGAGTCAATCTTATCCTGTTCTCACTAAGTTTCAGGCGTTAATAAATAATAACTCGCTAAATTTTACTTCGTAAAATTTAGTCAGGAGTTTCCCGACCAAATTTTTATGTTTCGGAAAATTCACGCTCCACTCATTTTATTTATAATAACGCCTTCAACAATCGTTCAAATAGAATAAGATTGGCTCTTATATGGCTAATATGATTAATGCCACGGAAAATCTTTTCACAGCCAACATTTCGGAGTAATAGTTATAAATTAAGGAATAAAAATCAAAGAAATCGGGGAAAAGCGCTGTTTGAATCCCGACCGAGTCCCGCCAACTAGCGGAACGAGAGAGGTTGAGTTCGCTTTTCTCCCGAATCATTTCTTTTGATTTTTATGGATATAATTTATCTATTGCGGAGATCGTTGGCGAGAAAAGATTTTTCGCGGCAAGCGGAGAAAGTTTTAAAAATTAAGCTTTTTCTATCCTTTCCACGTATTCTCCAGTTTGCGTATTTACTAAAATAATATCGTCGTTGTTTATAAATAATGGGGTGTTTACTTTCGCGCCTGTTTCAATAATCACGGCCTTATTTCCGCCCTGCGCCGTATCCCCTTTAATCGCCGGCGGAGCTTCCACAACTTTATAACTGGCTTTAATCGGCAAATCTATATTAATAATTTTCCCCTCAAATTTTACAGCCGTTATTTCCAAATTCGGCTTTAAAAAATTAACTAGATTTCCCAACGCCTCTTTATTAAAAGAAAAACGATTTTTCGGGTCGCCAACTTCGTTAAACCAATAAGCTCCCCTGCTCTCATAAAGAAAACGCGAAGGCATTTTTTCAAGCTCCGCTTCTTCTAAAATGTCGCTTTGATGGAAAGTTTGCTCTTTCACTTTGCCGGTGATTAAATTTTTTAATTTCGTTTTACTTGTCGGTTTTCTTTGTTGCATTCTCAAAAACGCAAATTCCAACACTTCGTAGGGCTGTCCTTCAAAAATAATAAAAGTTCCGGGTTTTAATTCGTTGTAAGTTAGAGACATAATATTTTAAAATTCCAAATTTCAAACTCCAAATTCCAAATAATAATCAAATATCAATAACTAAAATTCAAAACTATTTAGAATTTAGAATTTGGAAAATTGTAATTTATTTGGTATTTGAAATTTGTGATTTGAAATTTTTCATTATTTACACTTTTCTTCATTGTTGATGCTACTTGTGCTATTTGTATTAATTGTATCAACCAAATCACTATTCACTCCTAAAACTTTTCCAACAGCATTCAATCCGCCGTTCATATTTTCTTTCACGAAATTAAACGCGCTGTTTTTAAAACTGTCGGTTTTTTCGGAAACAGCCTCTGAAACGGATTCCGCGCTTTCACTGAATTGATTTTTAATTCCCCCTCCGATATTATCAACGGTTTTTTTACCGTATTCTGTTGCCGCTTTCACTGCTGGTAAATTTTCAAATGTTTCCAATACTTCCAATGGCTTAAAAAAGGCGTAAGTTTTTTCCATTTTTATTGCCGAATAAACATAAAAAAAACCGGCAATCGTAATAATTATCAATAAAAAAATTATAAATTTTTTGGAATGTTTGCGCATCTTTATTTTAAATATTTTGTACCGATGGAAGGAATTGAACCTTCTTCTGAGCTTTATGAGTGCTCTGCTTTACCATTAAGCTACACCGGCTCGATTTTTTTTATTTTTTGATATTTTAACGCATCAATTAATCCTAAAATTTTATAACTTATATTTGTACTATTTCTAATTCTTAATGCAAGCATACCAAAATATCTATCGTAATTTTCATAAATTTTTTTTTGTTTTGTTTTAATAAATATAGTTCTACGAAATTGTTTTACCGGCAATTCCAATAATAATGACCAAAACTTTAATACTTTATTTACTCGCGACTTATGTATTCTATTTATAAAAATACGAGGAATAAAATCTTCTTTTTTAACGCCAATTATATCTTGAAACCATTTAAACATAAATAAAATAAGGTCTGGATCAGAATTAACAAAATTTAATTTTCCATTTTTACTCCCCTCCCCCCAATAAAGTCCTATCCCGGCTATTAAAAAATCTCGTTTTGATAATCTACTAATATCGCGACGTCCTTGATTTTTATAAAAAATAATATTAGATTCTTTTTTCTTTTTATTCATTTCTGCGCCGATTAATCTGCCTTTTTGACCCGCGGCAATAGCATTTTTCCACAAAACATCTTTTTGTTTTTTAGTAAGATTAATATCTCTACACCAAATACTAACCGAACTTTTTGATACTATTAAATCAGAAGCAATAGATTTAATGCTTAATCCTTTTTTTCTTAAATTTTGAGCTTTAATTCTTTTTTCGAACTTAGCCATATGTTTATATATAATACTATATCTATAATACTATAATATAAAATATTCTTTTAAAGAACAAGTTTTATTTATTATATTGTTGCGGGGGCGGGAATTGAACCCGCTCCTGGGGATTATGAGCCCCCCGAGGTACCGTTCCTCTACCCCGCGATAATAATATACTCGCGTTGCCTATAAAAATCAAGAAAATTAAAAATTATTTAAACTCCGCCACGAAAGCGCGGTTAAGTTTATTGGAAGTGCCGATGGATTTTATGTATTGCGGAGTGCCGCTGGCATTCGCCACAATAAAAGTTTGAATTTTTGTTAATGGATCTGAAAAATTTAAATTATTACAATCCACGCCCGCCCCTTTGAATTGATTATAAAATTCGCATTCAATCCCCGCATCAGCGGCAAAAAGAGCTTTCGTTGAATCAACGAAATTAAAACCCATTCTTATTCTTTGCAATATCATATATCCGGACAAGGAAGTGATAACTAAAACGCTAGTGCCAATCAATAGAACCGCCAAAAGCATCGCCTGCCCGTTTTTATTCTTTAATTTAAACATTGAAAATTTCCTATGAATTATAAATTAAAAATCGTAAATTTTCCATTACCGATTTCCCAAACGAATTATTTCTTCAGTGATTTTTTCGGCGGCATCGAGTTTTGAAAAATTACGCGCGGCTTCGGACATTTTTTTCAATAAATCAGCATCACTGGCAATCTTGCTTAACTGACTTATAAAAATATGGGGCTTGAGATTTTCTTCTTCAATAACAACAGTAGCTCCATTTTTCGCGTATTCGTAAGCATTTCTAATTTGATGGACCCCAACGACTTTTTCGCGCAAAGGAATTAAAATTGACGGCTTTCCGAAAGCGGCGATTTCAAAAATGGAACCGGCGCTCGCCCGCGACACCACAATATCAGCCGTGCTGTAAGCGTCTTTCATATTTTTTTCAAAATAAGGAATAATTTTATATCGTGATTTTTCCTCTTCGCCAAATCCTTTCAAAACAACCGCCAATTCGCTTTTAACGCTATCAAAATTATCAATACCGGTTTGATGGAGAATTTGCCAATCTTTCACCAATTCTCCGGCAATATTCAGCATAAAATCGTTTATGGTGGACGAACCTTGCGAACCGCCTAAAATCAATATTAAAGGTTTTTCCGATTCAAAACCAAGTATTTTTTTAGCCGTTTGCTTATCTAAAATATCGCCCTTAAAAAGCGAAGGCCTAATCGGATTACCGGTAAAAGATATTTTAGCGCGAAAAGATTCGGCCTTTTTCGCGTTTTTTTGCATTCCAATAATTTCCTCGGCAGCCGAAACAAAAGAAACAGCGACGCGATCGGCGAAAGACAACGCCAGTTTATTAGCCAAACCGATTGTTGAATCAGAATCATGGACAATTACCGGAATTTGATAAAATTTGCAAGCGATAACAACTGGCAACGAACCCGGTCCGCCTTTAGAAAATAAAACATCGGGCATAATCCAAAAAACTTTCCAAAACGCCTGAATAATACTTATGGGAAAAAGAATAAAATCAAGAAAATTACGTAAGTCAAAATAACGCCGCAATTTCGCGGATAATATTTTTGAAACTGAAACGCCGTTAGCGACGAGAAGTTTGCGAAAATTACCGGGAGCGCCAAGATAACGCAAATCAATATTTATGTTTCTTTGAACGCTAAAGGCCTGTAATTCCTCAACAACCGCCAAAATGGGATAAATATGTCCGCCGGTTCCGCCACCTGTAAATAAAACTCTTAACATAAATTTTTAATTCTCAATTTACAATTTACAATAAATTCTCAATAAACCAATTTACAAACGTATTTGAAAATTGAAAATTAGAAATTGAAAATTGATTACGTATATTTTGATATATTAACAATAATCCCGCTCATCGTCAAAAAAACCGCCAAAGCCGTACCGCCATAACTGATAAAAGGCAAAGGAACCCCCGTCAAAGGAACCAGCCCGGAAACAGCTCCGATATGAATAAATGTTTGGATCGCGATTGCGGAAACCAATCCCATTACCACCAGTTTCCCAAATTGATCGTTCGCTTTCTTGGCTATTAAAGTCCCTCTTATAAAAAAAAGTATGAAAACGGAAATTAAAAACAGCGAACCGACAAATCCCAATTCTTCGGCAACCACGGCAAAAATAGAATCGCCGATCGGTTCGGGAAGATATCTGAATTTCGTGGTTGATTTGCCGAAACCGACGCCGAACAATCCTCCGCTTCTAATTGCCTCTTGCGCCTGATTTATTTGATAACGACTGGTGGCGTACTTAGTTTCATCTTCAATAAAAAAATTTTTAACTCTTTCATAGCGATAAGGAGTCGCATAAATAACAAAAATAAGCGCAATAATTCCCAATAACACAATTAAAAAAAGATGCGACATTTTTAATCCGCTCGCGAAATAAACGATTAAAGCCGAAGCCATAACGATTATCAAAATCGTTGTCGCCGGTTGGGATAAAACCAACCCGCCTATAATTCCCGAAATAACTATAAACGGCACAAAACCTTTTAAAAAACTTTTTTGGCGCCCGGATTTTTTATTGCTCAACCAAGCTGCAAGATAAACAATAAAAGTTATTTTTAAAAACTCCGCCGGCTGAAATGAAAAAGGACCAATATCCAACCACCGGCTCGCGCCCCTGTGAGCAAAGCCCAATGGCGTAAAAACTAAAAGTAAAAGGATAATATTAATAAGCAAGGCGTAAACCGCGATTTTTTTCCAATTTTGATAATAAAAATTGGAAGCGATTAAAAAACCGACAATACCCAAGCTTAACCCAAAAATTATCTGGTGCTTAAGATAATAATAAGTATCGTTGAATTTTATTTTTCCCGTATCCGAAGAAGCGCTGGAAAGAATCACTAAGCCAAAAACCGCCAATATAATAATGCAAGAGATAAAAATATAATCCGGTCGGTGTCCTTTTTTCATAATATTTTTCCCGCTAAAATATTTTGGAATTTTCCTTCTCTCACCGTTCTTTTGCCGTTAATGATGACATCGGAAATTTTCGCATCCCTAAAAAGAACCAAATCGGCGAAATACCCCTCCCGAATAATTCCCCTTTTATTCAGTTTTAGTTTCGTTGCCGGCAAAAAAGTTAATTTTTTAACAGTTTCTTCAAGCGTCATAATTTTATTTTTTTCAACCAATTCCAAAAATTTCCCAAAACCGCCTGAATAAATAAGAGCCTTGTCGCTTTTCAAAATTTTAACCGATTCACCCGAATAATCATCGTCAAGATTTACGCAAAAACAAATATCGGCGTTAGCGGAACTTCTTTCAATTAAATCAAATGCTTCCAAAGACGGCTTAAAATTATTTATTAAAATTTTAACTCCGGTTTCTTTTGCCAAAAAAATCGCTTTTTTCACGGAATCAACAATTCTTTCTTTGTTGTCCTTAAGATTATAGCTCAAAAGCGCGTCAGCTTTCACCGCCAACTCCGCCATTTTCTTAATTTCAAAATAAGACGCTTCCGAAACCAAAGAGTGGTCAAGACCGACAGAAATGCCGAAAGCTCCTCCGCCAGCCGACGGATTTAAATTTTTCCCCATAACAAAATTCAAAACTGCCGATTCGTTTAGAGTCAAATCGCGAAAAATTAATTTATGCGCGTCATGAACAATGTCAAAGCGAACAGTTGTATGCCCCAAAAAAGTGCCGAAATTCACGCCAAGTTTCCTTATCTTAAACGTCTTTAAAAATTCCGCCAAAGTGTGCCAATTAACGTTAATTTTTCTTATATCCGCCCATGGTTTAATCGCTTCCAAAGAGCCGTAAAGAAGCGGTGCCAATGAAAAACCTCCGTGCCCGCCGATAATGGAAGTAATCCCTTGTTTTAAAATATTTTCCTGATAATCATTAGAAAAAATTTCCAACGAATGATCGCTCTTGTTATTAACGTCAATAAATCCCGGCGCTAAATAAGCGCCGAGCGCATCAATAATTTCATCAGCTTTGTAATTTAGAAAATTACCGATAGCGGAAATTTTATTGTTTTTTATCAAAATATCGGCTTTTATCGCCGGCTTGCCAGTGCCATCAAGAAGTTGAGTGTTTTTAATTAAAATAGTCATTAAAAGAATTTGCTTAAAAAATATAGCACCAGCCCTAAGCCGGAAAATGCCGCTGAGAGAATCCAGAAACGCATTGTAATTTGGGTTTCCGGCCAGCCCAACGCTTCAAAATGATGATGAATAGGCGCGGATAAAAATATTTTTTTCTTTCTGATTTTTTTTGAAAGCAATTGCAAAATCACCGAACCGGATTCCATCACTAAAACAAAAGCGATTATCGGCAAAAATAGAACCGTATTGGTCAATAAAGCAATCACCGCCAAAACAACCGTTAAACCCATTATACCGGTTTCGCCCATATAAAATTTTGCCGGATGAATATTAAACCATAAATAAGCTATTAACGCGCCTATAATAACAATAATAAAAGCGGTTAAATCATAAAGCCCCTTAGTGTAAGCGATAACTCCTAAAGCCGCGAAAATCGGCGAAAGCACTCCGGCGGACAAACCGTCCAAACCATCAACCACACCGCTGGAAAAAGTCGCCAGCATAACAATAATAAAAAGCAGAATATACAAGCCGTCTATTTCCAGATTGCCGTAAAAAGGAATATAAATACTCGTCCAGCCTAGTTTAAAATAAAACCACCAAGCGCCGACTAAAGCAATCAAAAAAATCAAAGCCAGTCGAATTTTAAAACGAATTCCGCCGCCGACATATTTCCCCTTGCTCAGCACAACCATAATATCGTCAGCCAAACCCAAAATTGACGCTGCGATTAAAGTGAAAAACGGCAGCCAAGTCTGCGAACGCGAAAAAAAATTAAATTTTGCCAGTCGCGTTTCAGGAAAAATTAAAGAAAACGCATACACGCCGAGCGTCATCAATAAAACCGTTCCCCAAATAAGAATACCGCCCATCCGCGGCGTGCTCACTTCTTTTTGTCCGTGAAGTTTGGTGAATATTGGAGTTTCCTCGCCGCCGAATGTTTTTTCTCTCGGCTTTTTTTTCCAAGCTTTGTATTTATACAAAAAATGTATAAGAATCGGCGCCATAGCGAAAGCCATAACAAAAGACAAAACAAATAGACTTAAAATTTTTATTATTAAAAATGCGTGGGTAGAATACATTATTTATAACAATTTATCATTTTTTTCGTTTCATCAAAAGCATTTTCGGCTCCCAAAACAACTGTTAATACTGTTTTATTATCCTTATTAAAAAAAGCGACGAGATTTCTTCCTGATTCGTCAATATAGCCAGTCTTCCCTCCGATAAAATCCGGACTGCCAGCGAACCTGTTGATATTCAAAAGCTTGCGTGATTTTTGCGATTTCAACTCTTTTATAACAACTTCTTTTTGACGACTAATTTCAAGAATCTGCGGATAATTATTATAAATATAAGTCGCTAATTTTGTCAGGTCGTCGGCCGTGGATTGATTCAAAAAAGAAAGGCCGGTTGATTCCTCGTAATAAGTATCATTCATTCCCAATTCTTTGGCCTTTTGATTCATTATTACCGCGAAATTTTCCTTGCCAAAATCTTCGGCTAAAGCAACGGCCGCGTCATTGGACGAAACCACCATCATTGCCTTTATCAAATCCTCGGCTTTAAAAATTTCTCCGGCCTTGAACGCTCCCGTTGTTCCTTCGGTAGCGACAGCCGACGCGTTTATCGTTATTTCTTTTTCAGCGCCGATTTTTTCCAAAATTATCACCGCAGTCATCAATTTTGAAACCGAAGCAATCGGCCAGCGTTTTTGCGAATTAAAAGCGAATAAATTGAAATTATAATCAATATATTTTATCAACGCCGTTCTGCTTTTTAACGATGTTTCTTTTTGTAAATCGCATTTCGTTCCGTTGTTAAAATTAAGCTCGGCTTCGGTTTTTTCCGCGCTGATTCTGTATGACGCAATCTGGCTGTCAAATTCTTCCGGCGGTAAACGCTTAAAATCCTTGTCCGGCAATGAACTTATTTTATCATCAGGTTTTATTGTTTCTTCATTTTCCGCTTTCTTTTGTTTTATTTCCTGCGCCAAAGCGATTAATTTGTCTGCCTTATTCCCTAAAGAATTCAAATTTTGATTGGCAATAATTATGACGCCAACAATGACATTGGAAATTTTATCTTTAAAACTTAATTTTACAACTGTTTGGCTCACTGCTAAATCAACCGCTTTATCTTGCGACTGGTTACTGTCTCCACCCAAAATCAAATAAGAAACAAAAATGGTTAAAATTAAAAAAATGGCCTGTAATTGCATAGTTAATTCATTATTACGTTAATCTAATAATAAATCAAC
>CAYOSD010000013.1:0-10830 GCA_964406565.1 uncultured Candidatus Saccharibacteria bacterium
ATAAAGAACAAGCGAAAAAGGCGTTGAATGAATTGCGGACATTAGGAGGGAAAATTAAAAGCGAGCATGAATAATCCCTCACCCTTCAAAGATAATGATAATAAGATTGGTTTGAGGGACACAAATATTTTTGTATTATATTAATAAATTAATTTAATTTTCAATGATTTATTTTATAAATTTTAATAAATTAAAATTTATAAACAATCTTTGAAGGGTGAGGGATGATTAACGAAGACGCAAAATTAAATAAAAAGATTTTTGAAATGGATATAGAGAAAAAACCCATACGCGACGGATATGGCGAGGGGCTTTTAATTGCTGGCGAGAAAAATAAAAATGTCGTTGTTTTGTGCGCGGATTTGAAGGAATCAACGCGGAGCCATTGGTTCGCGGAAAAATTTCCGGAAAGATTTTTTGAAATGGGTGTGGCGGAGCAGAATATGGCGGCAATGGCGGCCGGTTTGGGCGTTTCCGGAAAAATTCCTTTTATTTCTTCTTATGCGGTTTTTTCTCCGGGCCGGAATTGGGAGCAAATCAGAACGACAATTGCTTATAATGATTCCAATGTGAAAATCGGCGGAGCGCATGCCGGTGTTTCCGTGGGGCCGGACGGCGCCACTCATCAAGCGATTGAAGATATCGCTACGATGCGGGTGATACCAAATATGAAAGTGATTGTTCCTTGCGACGCGATTGAAGCGAAAAAAGCGACAATTGCCGCCGCGCAAATTTGGGGACCGGTTTATTTGAGGTTTGCGCGAGAAAAAACTTCGGTTATAACAACCGAAAAAACACCCTTTATTCCAGGCAAAGCGGAAATTTTTTATGAATCAAAAAAATCGCAAGTTGTTATAATCGGCTGCGGTCCGGTTTTATATAACGCTTTGCAAGCAGCAAAAGAATTGGAAGAAGAAGGCATCGGAGCAATTGTTTTAAATAATCATACCATTAAGCCGATTGATGATAAAAAAATCATTGAACTCGCAAAAAAATGCGGAGCAATTGTAACTGTTGAAGAGCATAATGTTTTGGGAGGATTAGGAGGAGCGGTGGCGGAAGTTTTGGCAAAAAATTATTCGACGCCGATGGAATTTATCGGAATACAGGATTGCTTCGGCGAAAGCGGCAAGCCTGAAGAATTGATTGAAAAATACGGCTTAGGAGCGGAAAATATCGTTAAAGCGGCGAAGCGCGTTATAAAAAGAAAATAAATGGCGGACATTAAAAATCTTTTCCAAAATTATCTTGATTATCTTGAAATAGAAAAAAATCGGTCTTTGAAAACGCGGGAAAATTACGAACGTTATCTTAAAGTTTTTTTCAAATTTGGAGGAATTAAAAATGAAAAAGACATTAATGTTGATAAAATAAAAAATTTTCGTTTGTATTTGGCGCGAATGAAAAATAAAAAAGAAGAATATCTTAAAAAAACAACACAAGCTTATTATATTATCGCTTTAAGAAATTTTTTAAAATATCTGATTAAAAACGATTATAATGTTTTGTCGCCGGATAAAATTGAATTGCCAAAAATCCCCGAACGCCAGATTAAAACGATTGAGTATAAAGATATGGAGCGGTTGCTTAACGCGCCACAAGGGAATGATTTGAAATCTTTACGCGATAAGGCCATTTTGGAAATGTTGTTTTCCACCGGTTTGCGTGTTTCCGAACTTTGTTCGTTGGACAGGCGCATAGACATTAACCGCGGTGAAATCACGGTTCGTGGTAAGGGCGGTAAAATACGGGTAGTTTTTCTTTCTGACCGCGCCAAAAAAGCGCTTAAAAATTATTTGGATAAGCGCGGAGATGTTGAAGAAGCGTTGTTTATAAGTTTGAATAAAAATTCTTCTAAGATTATCGGGCGAATTTTACCGAGAACAGCGCAAAGATTAGTTGATTTTTACAGCCGCAAGGCCGGAATTTTTGAAAAAATATCTCCTCATCAGTTGCGTCATCAATTCGCCACCGACCTTTTAATCGGCGGAGCGGATTTGCGTTCAGTGCAGGAATTACTTGGTCACTCCAATATTGCCACAACGCAAATTTACACTCATTTAACGAATAAAGAGCTTCGCGAAGTACACAAGGCGTTTCACGGGAGGAGAAGGAGATAATTTGCGTGATTTTTTAAATTTTAATATAATAAATATTATGGAAAATAATTCTCAAAATCCGGATATTGAAATCAGGACAATGAAATCCGATATCGCGGCGATTAAAGCCAGCGGTGGCGATGCGACTTCTATGCAGTTTGTAAAGTTGGCCGAAAATAAAAAACCAGTGGTTGCTGAGGAAGCGAAAATCAATATTAGCGCGCCGGGATACGCGGGACCGGAACAAGCGATATTTTCTTCAACTGGTGAAGTGAAAGCCGCAACCGGCGAAGCTGTCAAAACTAAATCATTGTTAAAAACAATAATTATAATCGTGATTATGGTAGCGGCGATTGCGGGGTTGGGATATTTGGCGTATAATATAATATTAAAGGTATTAAAATAATCCCTCACCCTTCAAAGATAATGAATATTATTTTTGGAGATGTGATGGATAAATAATAATATAATAAATAAATTGAAATTAACTTCAATATAATTTGTAAATTTATTATGAAATTTACAAATAAATCTTTGAAGGGTGAGGGATGGATACAAATAAATTTAAACAAAAACTTGAAAAAGAAAAACAGGAAGTTTTGGAAGAATTGAAAAAACATAAAGGAATCACTGATTTCGGCAGCGATGTGGACCCAGATGAAGAAACCGATGAATCAGAAGAATATAGTAACGTGATGTCTATTGTTCAAACTTTAAAAGAGCGTTTATTTGACATTGAATCGGCTTTGGGGAAAATCAATAACAGTGGATATGGAGTTTGCGAAAATTGTAAAAAGAAAATTTCTTTGGAAATTCTTGAAATTGACCCGGAGTCAAAATTGTGCCGAAAATGTAAAATTGTTTCTTAGATTTGAATTATGGCAAAAAATTTTTCTAAAGTTTATTCTGCGGAACTTGAAGGAATTGATGCCAGGCTTATTGAAGTGGAGACTGACATTAACGTCGGTCTCCATTCGTTTAATATCGTCGGTTTGGCGGACAAAGCGCTAAAAGAGGCGAAAGAACGCGTAAGTTCGGCTTTAAAAAATTCCGGAATCAAGCCGCCGACAAAAGAAAACAGGAAGATTACGGTTAATCTCGCGCCGGCTGACATTAAAAAAGCCGGTTCGCAGTACGATTTGGCAATTGCCATTGGTTATTTATTGGCCACAAAACAGATTAAAAATTTTGAAACCAAAGATAAAATTTTTATCGGCGAACTTTCTTTGGATGGAGAATTAAGGCAGGTTTCCGGGAGCTTGAGCGTAAGCCGCTTAGCGAAAAAACTCGGATTCAAATTTTTGTTTTTACCGAAAGAAAACGCGGCCGAAGCCGCGATTATAAAAGGAATCAATATTGTTCCGGTTTCAAATTTAATTGAATTGATTGATTTTCTTGAAGAAAGAAAAGAAATGGTTTTTCAAAAGCCGTTCAAAATTGAATTTAATCCAATAGATGAAGAATTATTAATTAGCATAGCCGATATTAAGGGGCAGGAAAGCGCCAAGCGGGCTTTAACAGTGGCGGCCGCCGGCGGACATAATATTTTAATGTTCGGGCCTCCCGGAGCCGGTAAAACAATGTTGGCTCAGGCCTTGGTTTCAATTTTACCTTCGCCATCCCTTGATGAAATTATTGAGACAACGCAGATTTACAGCGCTGCCGGCGCTTTAGGTAATAATCCATTCGTGAATTTTAGGCCCTTTCGGGCGCCGCACCACTCAGCTTCAATGGTTTCGGTTATCGGCGGCGGAGCGAATCCCAAGCCCGGAGAAATAAGTTTGGCGCACCGGGGCGTTTTGTTTCTTGATGAAATTCCGGAATTTCGTCGCGACCTTTTAGAATCTTTGCGTCAGCCGTTGGAAAGCGGCAATGTTTGCATTTCCCGCGCCAAAGGTTCGCTTGATTTTCCGGCGAAATTTTCTTTAGTGGCGGCGATGAACCCTTGCCCTTGCGGCTATTTCGGAGTGGAAACGCCGGAAAAAGAATGCCAATGCACGGCGAATGAAGTTTTTCGTTATCAAAAGAAAATTTCCGGTCCTCTTTTGGACAGAATTGATATTCAAATTGAGGTGCCGCGCATAAGAATAGAAGAATTGAGAAAAGAGCCGTTGAGCCGCGATAATAATATTAATAAAAAAATAAAAGACATGGTTTTAAAAGCGCGGGAAATCCAGAAAAATCGTTTCGCGAAAATCAAGCCGAAAATTTATTTAAATTCCGAAATGAGCTCAAAAATGGTTGATGAAATAATAGCGTTGGCAGATGACGCGGAGCCAATATTAAAAAATATAATGGAGAAATCTTTTATTTCAGCTAGAGGATATTATCGAGTTTTAAAAATTGCTCAGACGATAGCCGACTTGGAAAATTCCGAAAAAGTAAGAGGCAATCATTTGGCGGAAGCGTTTCAATATAGAGTGAGAGAGAAAGGGTAGGAAAAGAATTTTCTTTTTCCCTCAACCCGCTCACACCTCGTCCCGCCGTAGGCGGGACGAGGTGCGCTCCCGTTTAGGTTTCGGAGAAAAAGAAAATTCTTTTCCTTAGTTAACCAATGGGTTTTCCGCGCCGTGGACTTCAAAATGGAGGTGGCAGCCAGTCGGGCCGTCTGTATTGCCGGTGCTGCCCATATAGCCGATAAGTTCTTTTTCTTTTACATATTGGCCTATTTGCGTTTCAACTTTTTCAAGGTGAGCATAAAGTGTTTCAATATTATTTGAATGTTCTATGGTAATGGAATTGCCATAGCCGTTATTCCAGTTATTGTCATTATTTGTTTCAGTGACAATTCCTTCTTTTGCCGCATATATTGGCGTGTCGCAGCGATTGGCGATGTCAACGGCGTTAAAAGCGTGCAGTTGTCCCCAATTCCAACCGATAGTTGGAGGAGAAATCCTTAATCTATTGGTTTTTTTGTTGGATTTTTGGTTAGTGGGGGAGTTTACGACATTAAGGGCGTCGGAATAAGAATTTTGTGCTGTTTCTTCGGGCATATTTTGCGTCATTACCGCAGTTGCTAGAAGGGCGTCTTGGCGTTGGCGTTGGTATTCTTCGCTTGGTCCGCCAAGGTTGTTTTTAGCGAAAGAAATATTTAAATTAGCCTTATTTGAAGCGAAATTTACCGTAATAACCGCTAAAATTAAAAGTCCCCACCAGAGCGCGGTGAGGTTATTTGCCAAAAGTTTAATTTTGTTTACTATTGTACTAATGAATTTATTATATCAAAGCCTTAACAAAAAGCAACACCAAGCTGTGGAAAACTTAGAGGGTCCGATTTTGATAGTTGCCGGAGCCGGAAGCGGAAAAACCAGGACTTTAACCAGCCGCTTGACGGCTATTTTGGATTCCGGAGTCGCTCCAGATAGTATTGTTGCCATTACTTTCACAAATAAGGCGGCGGAGGAAATGAGAAATAGAATTATGAATTATGCCATGCCTACCGGTAGGCAGGAATTAGGAATTATGAATAAGATTCAACCATTCATCGGCACTTTTCATTCTCTTGGGGCGCGGATTTTAAAAAACGAAGCTAAATTTATCGGCCGAACGCCGAATTTTTCCATTTTTGACGCCGACGATTCACTTCGGCTTATAAAAACAATCGTTAAAAATTTTAATTTTTCGGAATTCGAAAAAAAGAAGGAAGCTAATCCGTTATTTTTACGAAAAGAATTCTCGCGGATTAAAAGCGAATTATCTGATTCCGAAGACGAGCCCCCCACACAAAAAGATTGTGTGGGGGACGAGGATAATACCATTAAATTTTTTTTCAAGGAATATGAAACAGCCTTGCAAAAAAATAATGCTTTTGATTTTGACGATTTAATAACTGGGCCGGTGGAAATTTTTCAAAATCATTTGGAAGTTCTTGATAAATACCAGAAAAAATTTCGCTATCTTCTTGTTGACGAATTTCAGGACACTAATACGGCGCAATATGTTTTTGTGAAATTATTAGCCGCTGGTCATAGAAATTTAAGCGTTGTCGGAGATGACCAGCAGTCAATTTATAAATTTAGAGGGTCTGATTTTAAAATTTTTTTGAATTTTGAAAAAGATTGGCCGAAAACAAAGACAATTTTTTTGGAACAAAATTATCGTTCAACCGGCAATATTATCAAAGCCGCTTCTTCTTTAATAGCCAAAAATAAATTTCAAAAGCGCAAAAATCTTTGGACGGAAAATGATGACGGCAATCCAGTAAAAGCAATTGAGCATTGTGATGAAGACGGAGAAGCGGAGTGGATAGCGAGAAAAATTTCCAATTTTCAATTTCCAATTTCTAATAAATCTATCGCCATACTTTATCGTACCAACGCGCAGTCGCGCGCCGTTGAAAGCGCGTTTATTGAGCGCGGCATCGTTTATAAGATTTTCGGTGGCGTGAAATTTTATGAACGTAAAGAAATTAAAGATATTGTGGCAATTCTTCGTTGGGCGTTTAATCCGAACGATACGGTTAGTTTTGAAAGAATAAAAACCAATTTTTTAAAAAAGCCGTTTTTGGAAATCCAAAATAAAATTCCGAAAATAGCCGGAGAACTTCCGCCATCTGAATTAATCAGCTTTATTTTAAAAATTACAGGATATTTAAATAGATTAGAAAAGAATTACGATAATTTTCGCGAGCGCGAAGAAAACATCAACGAACTTATTTATTACGCTTCGGAATTCAATAATTTGCAAGATTTTCTTGAAAAAATTTCGCTTTTTCAATCAAGCGATACGATGAATAAGTCAAATGTCAAAGGTCAAATATCAAATGTTCATCTAATGACAATTCATTTGGCCAAAGGACTTGAATTTGACGCGGTTTTTATCATTGGTTGTAATGAAGGATTATTACCGCACCAAATGTCGTATCATAATGACGAAGAAATAGAAGAAGAACGGCGGTTGATGTATGTGGCAATGACGCGCGCCAAAAAAGAATTATTCTTGAATTTTTACAATCTTCCTTCGCGTTTTCTTTACGAAATCGCCCCGGAAACGGTGGAGTTTACAAGCAATAATCGCGATAAATTTGGAACATTAAGCGATTTTTTGGACGACGAAGAGCGTTATATTGAATATTGATTTGTTTTTTGCCCGTGGTTACATTTCAATTGCTATCGCGGTTGAAATGTAATAAAATAAAAAAATGAAAGGAGGAAAAAGAATTAAAGAACAATTTAAAGATTTGCCATATAGTTTTGGAGCAGCAAGTTTGGCGGTTATTTTAGGAATTGGACAAGGAATTATTAAAACAGGAGAAGGAATTTTAATGAGTAATAGAATAGGCGCGGGCGGGGCTTTTAATTTTGGAATAGGGAATAGCAGGGATTTTATTTCTGATTATGTTGAGATTAAAGAACTTCTTAAAAACTTAAAAAAGAACAATACGAAAGTCATTTTATATCGTTTGCAACAAAAAGGATTAATTGAAAAAAATAACGAACAATACAAATTAACTCTATTGGGATTAAAATATTTTAAAAAAATTCAAAAAAATAATAAGAAAAAAGAATGGGATGGAAAATGGAGAATTGTAATGTTTGATGTTCCGGAAAAGATAAAAAAAGAAAGAGAATGGTTGCGATTTAAATTATTTGGATTGGAATACAAACCGTTTCAAAAAAGCGTTTTTATCGGCAAGTGGCCGTTGTCAAAAGAATTATATAAAGAAATTATTGATAAAAAATTAAAAAATCATATTAGAATTATAACTATTGGCGAAATAGATGACGAAAAAATTTTTTCTGAATTTGAATAAAGATTATATTTATTTTTTAAAAGGTTGCATTATCTAAAAGGTTGCATTATCTAAATAAGGGGTAAATTTAAAAAGATTACATTTCAACCGCTATCGCGGTTGAAATGTAACTTAATGGAATATTAATTTATAAATATTAAATGGGAAATTATTTTGGGCAGCATTTTTTGAAAAATAAGGAAAAATTACGAAAAATTGTTAATGCGCTGGAATTAAAAGACGGTGATGTTGTGGTTGAAATTGGGCCTGGGCACGGGGAACTCACAAACGAAATAGTTTTAAAGTTTAAAAGTTTAAAAATTGAAAATTTTAAAATTATTGCGATTGAGAAAGATAAAGATCTTGTGGATGATTTAAAAAATAAGATTTATAATTTAGGATTAGATAAAAATATTGAAATCATTAACAATGACGTTTTAAAGATTCTTAATTCTTTAATCTTTAATCTTAAATCTAATTATAAAATCGTTGGCAATATACCTTATTACATAACGGGTTATTTGTTTAGAATTTTAGGCGAATTAGAGTATGAGCCGGAATTGATTGTCTTATTGATTCAAAAAGAAGTGGCGGAAAGAGTTTGCGCGGGAAAGGGGAATATGAATCCCTCACATAAAATTATGTGGGGGATGAATCTTTTGGCGGCGAGTGTTCAGTTTTGGGCGGAACCGAAAATTATTGGTTATGTGTCGCGAAAAGATTTTAAGCCGGCGCCAAAAGTGGATAGCGCGATTATTAAATTAACGCCGGTTACATCTCAACTGCTATCGCGGTTGAAATGTAATAAGGAGGATTATTACAAATTCATTAAGATTCTTTTTAAACAGCCGAGGAAAACGATATTAAATAATCTATTGGGAGCTAGGAAACAGGAACTAGTAAATAGGAATCAGGAAATAAAAATTAATAATAAGGAGGAAATTATTAAGAAATTAAATAAGGTTGGCATTGAGCCGAATGCGAGGCCGCAAGATTTGAGTATTGAGCAGATTATTAAATTATCTGTTGTGGATTTTAATTGAGTTACATTTCAACTGCTATCGCGATTGAAATGTAATTTATTGAGTTTTTAATGTTGATTATCAAAGTTTTTAACGCCGATTATTAGAGTTTTCAACATTGATTTAAAACAAGCTTATTGTATAATTATTATAATATGAATCGCACAAAAATCGCGGCAATTGTTTTTATTTTAAGCGCGGGAATTATCGCGTCTTACGCGATTTTAAAAAATAGCGCGTTGAAAATTGACTTAACAAAAAGCGGTTTAACCGAGGAAAATGCCGAAAGTTCCATTTCCCAAAATCCGATTAAATGGCTGGGCAAGGCGGTGGCAAAAATCAATGATTTTATCGGCGGTGAATCAAATGAATCGGCTCAAATTTCTTTGTCTCAAAACATTGATTTTGAAAATATCAATTTGACGGAATTCGTGGCGAAATCGTCATTTACGCAAATGAAAAATTTGGACCAAAGCGGTCAAGACCCGTTTGAAATTGACCCCAATGACCCGGCAAACAAAGAATTTATTGAAAAAGCTGTTGCTGGCATTGGTGACCCATCTTCGTTTTTTAATCCGATAGTTGATGATAAAGATTTGAAAATTTCGCAAGATAATTCCAAGGAAGCGAAAATTCAATATCTTAGAGGAATTGAACAAATTAGCAAAAATCGTTTAAATAATCCGAAATATTTTAGAGATATTGAACAGATGGCGAAGGATATTCAAGTTGATTGTATGACAGGTGGACTTTCTATTCATAAAGAATTAGCTCAACTTCAGTGGGATTTATTGAACGATTATTTAAATTTAACTGTTCCTCAAGATTGGTTATCGTTTCACAGAGATTTTGTCAATATCCATAAAAAAACCAATTTAATTTATTCAGCATTAGCTAATTGTTTTCAAGATCCAATTAAGGGGAATTTAGCAATTCAAATATTCCCGCAAATGGTTGAAGAAAGTAAGGAGATTCAAAGCACGTTTTATGCTAAACGGTTAGAAATGGGTTTATAATTTAATTAAATTAAAATGAGTTTAAATAAAAAAATTGTTATTTTAATTTTAGTTTTATCTTTAACATTAAGCGGTGTTTTTTTATTACCATCTAAGGCGAAAGCGGTAGTAGGAACAAGTCCGGGCGTGCTCTGTACGGCTCTTTGCGCAAGCGAATTAACAGCGGTTGCAATATTAGGGACAAAAAGCACAAACCTAGGACTAGATATATCTAAATGGACTTGGGAAAAATTCGTGGATTATTTAAAAAAGCAACTTTGGCCCGCTCTCCGTGATATGGTCGCCAAGCGGATTATGGATTATATTGTTGACCAGACGGTTAAATGGATTCAGGGCGGAGGCAAGCCGAAATTTATCACCAATTGGAACGGGTTTTTGGAAGATGTCGGCGATATTGCTTTTGATTCAGTGGCAAGAGAGCTCGGGTTGGCGAATCTTTGTTCGCCGTTCGGCTTGCAATTAAAATTGGCGTTTTTGCCAGTGCCAAAATTCAGCCAAAGAATTAATTGCAGTTTGGACCAGTTTGTGAAAAACATTCAGAATTTTTATATTGATTTCTCGGTCGGCGGATGGGAAGGGTATATGTTGAGTTGGGAAATGCAAAATAATTTTGTTGGGAATTTATTAATTGGAGGTGATGAAGCGATGAAACGAACTAGTGAACAAACTAAAGCGGCAACACATGAAGGCTTGGCAGGTAGCGGTTTTATGGGAAATAAAATTTGCAAAGCGGGAAGCGGGAAGAATAGACAATTGAAGAATGGGGCAGACGCACAAGAGGTAAATTATGCTACATCTAGATATGATGATTTTAATTGTCTTAGTGTCAGAGAAGCGTGCTTATATTATAATGAAGGTGACAAAGAAGGTCAAGCGGGATGTGAAACAAGTTTTAACTCATGCAGGAGTGAAAAAATGAGTGTTGATGCTAAAAAGAAAGGTTATAGTGCTGATGCAAAGGG
>CAYOSD010000014.1:0-9719 GCA_964406565.1 uncultured Candidatus Saccharibacteria bacterium
GGCGAACGAAACCAAACTCCATTATCAACAATTTTTATATTTTGCGGCTGCTGCCCCAATAATACTTTTACCAATCCTTTCTTTTTTGATATTTTCCCGATTCCCGAATCCTTGCCGAATCCCAAACTGAAAACCTGAAAACCGCCCGAATCCGTCATTAAGGGCCTGTCCCAATTCATAAATTTATGCAAACTGCCGACCGCTTTTACGATTTTTTCTCCAGGTTTTAAGTGAAGATGAAAAGTGTTAGCGATTAAAATTTGGCATTTGGCGGCTTTCGCCTCCTCGCTGGTCAAGGTTTTAACAACCGCTTGCGTGGCAACCGGAACAAAAGACGGCGTTTCAATTTCGCCGTTAGAAGTTTTTAAAATTCCCAACCGCGCCTTGCTGCGCTTTGATTTTTTGATAATTCTAAATTCCATGCCAATGTTGTATAAATTTATAAGCGAAACCCAATGTTGAGCGAAATAAATTTATCTACAACATTGAGCACCGAGCACTCAACGCATTGAGTGCTCGGTAAAGGTTTTCTAGATAAATTTTCTGCGGCTTCGCCTTGAAAATTTATAGAAAGCCCTTTACTCTTCTCCGTAAATAATTTCTTTTGGAGGAATTAATTTCGGGTCAATCGGCAAGGTAAAATAAAAAATACTGCCGCGGTTTAATTCCGATTCAAACTTAATTTCTCCGCCATGCCGCCTAACAATATTTTGAGCGATATAAAGTCCGAGTCCGGAAGCCGTGGAAATCGCCTTGGTGGCGTTTTCTCCCCTAAAAAACTTCGTGAATAATTTATTAGCATCCTTTTCATTTATTCCTATACCAGTGTCTTTAACACTAATTCGGATATAAGGCTTATCGCTGAGTTTTTCAATAGTCAAAATGATTTCCCCGTTTTTTACGTTATATTTAACGGCATTATCTAAAATATTAAGCAAAACCATGCTTATTTTTTGAGAGTCAACATTAATTTCTATTAGTTCTTCGGGTTTTTGGAAAATAAGCTTAAGCCCGAGTTCGGCGCACACTTCTTTGGTTTTAAAAGCTATTTTTTCAACCAGTTCAACAATATTCAATTTTTCAAAATTATAACCAAAACGCCCTTCTTCAATTTGGAATACGTCAAATAAATCATTGACGACCTTGACCATATATGAAGACGCTTCCAGGCCGACATCGGCTATCTTTTTCTGTTCATCAGACAAAGTGTCATTGGTCAAATTTTCCAAAACCCAATGAATGCTGGTGAGTGGCGTTCTTAATTGATGAGTGGCAACACCGATAAATTCACTTTTTGAACGCAACACTTCTACTTCGCGCGTGCGGTCCCTGATTATTTTCACAAACCCCAAAAGATTACCAGCTGAGTCAATAATTTTATTGGTAATCACCCGAAATTCCATAGTCGGCTCTTTGAAGGAAATATCCATTACTTGCGGATAAGCTCCCGCTTCCGAACGCTTTGTTATTGAAGGCGCCAAAGAAGGGAAAAGAATTTGGCTTAAAAGCTTGAACCGCAGCTCTTTTATTTGTTCGGGAGCAAAACGGACATTAACGACATTTTCGCGCTTTAAATTAAAAATTTGCTCTGCGGCTTGATTAAAAATTAAAATTTTAAAATTGGAATCATAAGCGATAACGCCGTCGCGAAGAGTGGCAATTACGCTCGTTAATTCGTTCCGTTCAATTTTAATTTCCAAATTTGATCTTGCTAATCGAAGATTATTTACTAAAATAATTGCCGCTAAAAAAATGAAAAATCCTCCCGAAAACCAAAGCGCCAAAGTCGGCAAGTAAAAAATTTCAATCGCGAAAAGAATAAAAACCAGCGGCAAAAAATACCAAAAAAGTCGCATTTCCGGTAATTTTGCGTATAATAAAAATTTTTGCCAAAAGTTAAACATTTAAATAGTTTATCACCGTTTCTTAAAAATGTTAATCTCGTTGCCCTTAATCGCCAACTTGATAATGCTGTTTTGGTCGGTACGGAAAATTTGAGAACCGACTGATGCTAATCTTTCTAAAACTTCTTTCGTGGGATGGCCGTAAGAATTTTTTCCCACTTCAATGGCCGATATTTTTGGATTAACCGCTTTTAAAAAATAATCTCCTGAAGAATACTTTGAGCCGTGATGACCGACTTTTAAAATATCCGCCCTAATGTCAAAATTATTAATCAAATATTTTTCATTTTTCTCACCGATATCGCCAGTAAATAAAATTTTTATTTGATTTTGTTCATCGTTATTAATCAATTTCATTATTAACGACGTATCATTTAATTCTTTACTCCGCAAAAAATCTACGTTCGGCAAAAGAATTTCAAAAAAATCGTCCTGATTTTTTATTTTATCTCCCTGCCCTAAGACAAAAACCGGCACTTTATTTTCTTCAACGATTTTCGCCAATTCTTTCCACGACTGCGCCGCGCCGGCGCGGCCGTTATAAATAAAAGCGCCGACTTGGTAACGCTTTAAAACATCAATAAATCCGTTAAAATGGTCGGTTTCCGGGTGGGAAAGAACAAGTAAATCGATGTAACGGTCTGTCGACCGCAAAACAGATTCCAATTCACTGACAATCTTATTGTTCGGACCAGCGTCAATTAAAATTTTTACTCCGCCGGGCAAAATTACCAATTCACTGTCTCCTTGTCCGACATCTAAAAAATAAAGTTCTGTATCGCTATTGGGCTTATTTAAAATTATTGATTTCCAGACAAGAAAATCAAAAACCACTAAAAAAATCAAAAAAAGAATGAGATGATTGCGATTAAGCATAAAATTTACCTGCCATTAGTTTACACGAAAACACGCTATCAATTTCCCCAGCGAGGAAATTGCGCTCGCTCTTGGCCTCGCTCTCCCTCTGCAAGCTTGCAGAGGGAACTATGCCCACTCGGCCTGCGAGACGGTTTTCTTAATAAACTAATAGCAGCAATCTAACAATTTTGAGCTACCGGATAACCCCAAAAGATGATTAAATTTTTTCGCTTCGTATTGCATATGCCGCTATTTTAGCATAAACATGGTGATTTCCAAAACGATTAATTTTAACTGGAACGCCTTTTATTTCGAATTGCTGGCCTGCCGTGATTTTCTTGATATTTTTTGCTTGATAATCGGCTCCTTCGCTTAAACCGTATGTTAAAACGCGGCAAGAAGCGAATTTCGCCAAATCTTTTATTCTTTGGTCGTCAAAATTTAAAAGTAATAAGCCGTCTTTCGGCAAAGCTCTGACTAATTTACGATATTCCAAAGCGATTTCACTCAAATCTTCAAAATTCTCCCGATAAATCATAGTTATTGTTGTAAGTATGGCAATATTCGGTCTTACAATACTTAATAAGTAATTCATATCTTCCGGCCGGTCAATCGCCATTTCCAAAATTAAATAATTGGTAATTGGTAATTGATAATTGGTAATTAGTTTAATGGCTTGCAAGATAATTTTAAGCCAACTGCTAAAACTGCCTTCACCGGAAGGCAAATTAAGAATTGAAAGCGGTAGACCGATTTCCGCGTTAAAATTTTTTCTATTGCCTCGGCTGTTCAAACCTTTGTTTTTCAATTCTTTGATAATCGCCTCTTTTATCCAATGTCTGCTTGTTGTTCCGGCTATAATAACCACATACGGCCGAGTCCGCCAAAGATAAATCTTCGCCAGCCACTTTAAAATAAATTGAATTATTTTTTTTAAAAAATTATTCATTGCATATATTTTTTAATTCTTTCCATCGCTTCGTTTATATCTTTTTCATCTCTGCCAAACGATATTCTAAAATGATTTTCTCCGGATGGACCGAACGCGACGCCCGGCACAACCGCCACTTTCGCTTTTTCCAAAAGTTTCAACGCAAAATCCCAAGAATCTCCCTGTTTTGCCCCCAACGCCTTATAAGCCGCCGGCAATATTTCAGGAAAAACAAAATACGAACCAATCGGTTTTTGATAATCAAAAAAATCTTTTAATTCGTCAAGATGATTACACATTAAATTTAAGCGTTCGTTAAACTCATGACGAAATTTATTTAAATCGTCTTCTCCGTAATCCAGCGCTCCCATTGCCGCGTATTGCGAGATCACCGGCGCGCAAGTAACTAAAGAATCGTGGATTTTTAAAATTTCTTTGATATTTTCCTCATCGCTATGCAAAAATCCTATTCGCCAGCCGGTCATAGCGTAGGCTTTGGATAAACTAAAAATTCTGATAACTTTTTTGCGCAATTCCGGAATCTGCGCCAGAGAAAAAAACTCCTCACCCTTCGCGAATTGTGAATCAAATAAATTTGCTTCAACCAAATTTTTATCCGCGAAGGGTGAGGGGTAAATAAAATCCTTATATACCTCATCACTTAATATAAAAAAATTCTTTTTTCCCGACAATTCGGCAATTTTCAACAAATCTTCTTTGGGAAAAATCGTGCCAGTCGGATTATTGGGATTACAAAATAAAATTGCCGCGGTTTTTGAATTAACTTTTTTCTTTAAATCATTAAAATCAATCCGCCAACCATTGGATTCGATTAAATTGGAAAAAATCGGCTTACCGCCACTAACTTTTACGACCTCGGCGTATGAAGTATAACTGGGAGAAAATAAGATTACTTCATTTTTTCTTGGCTCAATAATAGCAATTAAACTGGCAGTAATCGCTTCAATAGAACCGGCAGTAACGATAATTTCTTTTTCAAAATCATAAAACATCTCTTCCTCGGCCAATTTTTGCTCAATTGTTTCACGAAGTTCCGGTAAACCGTAAGTTAAAGAGTATTTTGCCACCGCGCCGCGACTCAAGGCTTTAAAAGCCGCCTTTTTCACAACCTCTGGAGTGTCAAATGAAGGAATCCCCTGCGCTAATGAAACAACATCGGGAATTTTTGAAGCCAAAAGCTCAATTTGTTTAATCGGAGAAAGATTGATATTTTGAGTGCGTGAAAACATATGAAAATACGCGGGAGCTGAAGGAATCGGACCTCCGACCGCGGTTTTGGAGACCGCTGTTATACCACTTAACTAAGCTCCCCAAGAAACTAATAAATTATCGCTTAGCTTCTTTATGCGCTGTTGATTTGCGGCACCAAGAACAGAATTTTTTTAATTCAAGTTTTTTCTCAATCTTCTTTTTATTTTTGCGGGTATAATAATTCACCCGCTTGCAAGTCGCGCATTTTAATTTTATTAAATTTTCGCTGAATTTTGATTTAGCCATTGAATGAGTATCGATACGAATATACCAATTTACTAATAATACGAATTTTAAGTTTTTATTCGTATAATTCGCATTATTCGTATATTCGCATCGCTACTTTTTTTCTGAGCCGATGGGGAGAATTGAACTCCCGACTTCCCCAGCTGTTTAATCCTAAGCCCGGGGGGAGAGTCGAACTCCCGTTTAATCCTTACCATGGATTCGTTCTGCCGTTGAACTACTCGGGCGAAAAAGCAGAATGCTCTATCACTGAGTCCCGACGCTTTGGTCGGGACTCCGACTTTTACGTCGGAGCTACATCGGCGACAATATTTATTCTAATCGTTTTTATTTAAAAGTCCAGAGCCACCCTAACTATATTCCCAATTTTTAATTTTTGACGCAAATTTTTCTTGTAATTTTAAATAGTCTTCTTTTAATATTAAAATTAAGTTTTTATCAGGATATAATTTTCTAAACTTATCGTCTCTATTTTTAGAATAATCTGAAAGAAAATTTTTAATTTCTATCCATATATCATATTTCGGTAAATAAAAATCTGGGGTATATGTTTGTGTTCTTAAATCAAATGTTTTTGCCTGAAAAATCCATTCAATATTTAATAAATTTAACAAACGAGCAAAATTAGCCTCCCAGCGACTATAAAAATAAATATTATTATTTATATCTTTTCTTATGCCAGACTTTCCTCTCGCAGCTTTTGGCGATGTTGGTTTTTTACCAACAACACTCATAACACAATTTTTACTGCAAAATTTTCTGTTCCGCCATTTTTCTGTAAAAAATTTCTTCTTACAAACAAGATTATTACACACAACTTCTATTCTTGGGACTTTAATAACACCTTTGAATGGATTATTTCTCCCCATCAGCGATTGCGCTATTTTAAGTTTTACTTCTATTGGTAATCTCCCTCTTTTTTTATTATTAACAATAGCAGAACAACTTTTACTACAATAAATTTTATGACTACTGCGCAAAACTTCAAATTTCTTTTTACAATTTAATCTTTTACATATTCTTTCTTCTCTTTTATCCTTATAAAGAAAATCAAAAACGCCCTTTTGCCAATTTTGTTTTGTTAAAATACTTTGTTTTTTTCTATATTCTTTCGTAGAATAAAAATCTTGCATATTTTTATTTAATAAGCCTCCTGTCAGAATCGGACTGACGTCTATGGTTTACAAAACCATTGCTTTGCCACTAAGCTAAGGAGGCAATAATTACTAATTACTTATCAACATCTCCAACTCCCCCAGCATTTTCTTCCCTTCCCCTTTTTCAAAATACTCCCTTGCCGGCTTTAATAATTCAATTAAATAATCCGCTGTGAATTTTTTTAAATCTTCGGGGTGGAGCTCTTTATTTTTAAATATCTTTTTTAATTCGTCAATGCCACTGATTTTCAAATTGCCGCCATGCTCCGGCTGGCGTTCAATTGTAATTTTTTCTTCACGAGAAAAAATCAAATATTCCACCCAATCAATAATAGGGTTAAATTCAATTTCACCCTCCTGACAAAAAGCTTTTTTTATTTTTCTTCTGATTTCCTCCTCGCTGTCATGGATAAAAACAGCGCTGTCCGGCTTAGATTTGCTCATTTTCATTGACGTTTGCAATTCTCCTTTATTGAAACCTTCTGGCACCGGCCAAACTGCCGGCTTATTCAAACCAGCGAGCAGATGTGTGTGCACTGCCACCGGTTTTATTGGCTTATTATTAATTTTTAATTGAGAAAATTTTAATTGCTTTGCCACGTCGCGGGCAATCACATTAGCTTTTCGCTGGTCTATTCCGGCATGAGAAAAATGAAAACCGCCGGCGAATATATCCGCCACCTGCATTGCCGGATACATCAATTTGGCAAAATCAACTTCTTCGCCTTCTTTTTTCCCTAAAATCGTGATGCTTCTTTTCATCCTTGCCAATGTCGTATTTTTAGCCACATCAAGAACCGTCGGCCAGTAATTATCGTTTTTACGGTAAAATTCCGACGCTAAAATAAAATTTAAATCTTTCGGATTGCCACCAAGACATTTATATGCCGCGACTAATCCTTCTTTAAAATAATTAACTGCTATTTTTTTAATGGCTTCCAAATCGCCGCCAAGCTTATCATTTATCCAAGCGTGATAATCAGCTAGAAAAATATGAACTTTGACGCCCGCGTCGGCAAAATCCTTAATCTTTTGCATACAAATCAATCCCGAACCCAAATGAATTTTTCCGGAAATTTCAAAGCCGATGTAATGCTTTAACGGCTCTCCGCTTTTTAATAAAAATTCCAAATCATTCAGAGTGATGATTTCTTCCGTTTGACGAGAAATTAAATTAATTTTTTCTTGTATATCCACCCCCCACACCATAACAAAATTATATTTTATTTTATAAATATATAAAATAAAATTTTCATTTGTTTGTATTTTTTATGATTCCCCCACAATATTTTGTTTGGTGTGGGGGTTCATTTATCAAAAATAACATAAAAATTCCACTTTTAAAAGCGGAATTTCATTATATCTAAAAAAAGTGTCCGGCGGGTAGGATTCGAACCTACGCAGGGACAAAGCCCGTTTGATTTACAGTCAAATGCGATTGGCCACTCCGCCACCGCCGGATATTTACTTTTCTTCTTCTTTCTTATTTTCGTCGGTTTCAGTCAATGAAGCAAATAAGCTTTGTTTCTCTTCTTTCGCGACACCACTACCGCTCTTTTTAAGTTTCCGAAGGTGGTTTGTCAATAAATTATCCCACTTCATCAACAATAATTTCATTTTTCTCAATGTCTTTTCAAGATTAACTATAAAAAAAACATCCATTTTTTCGAACGGCACCCTAGCTATTAATTTATCCAGTTTCTGATGAAAAATTTCTTTTTTAAACGATTCTTCTATGTCACCCACGCGCGGCGCCACCCGAGCGATTAAATAAATTATCGCCCCCAGACTAAACATTATAAGAATTTGAAGAATAAAATTATACATGCCAATTTTATTTGTGAGCAAAGCGAGCAACTATAAAATTGAGCACCCCGCCTCCTAAACTTATAAAATTATAATATAATAATTTATTCGACAAGCATAGGAGGCGGGGTTCTCGTTGAGCGCTAATTATATTTCATAACGACAAAAATGCTCAACTCGGATATTTTCTCCAAGTTTCGCAATAACGCCTTTAACCAAATTTTCAATAACCACAGAATCGTCTTTGACGTAATTCTGTTTTATTAAATCACTAACATCCGTCGGATTCATCGCCGCGATATGCATCGCCAAATCATGCGCCAATTCCTTAAACATTGGATTCCTGGCGACAAAATCTGTTTCACAGCGCAATTCTAACAAAACCCCAACTCTTTCATTATGAATATAAGAATGAAGCAATCCGGTGCCGGTTGTTCTCTCACTCTTTTTTTCAGCCCTGGTTAAACCGCGTTCGTGGATTAAAGCCACTGCCTTATCAAAGTCGCCGCCGGTATCTTCTAAAGCTTTCTTGCATTCCATTACTCCGGCATTGGTAATTTCGCGAATTTTTTGAACTTGATTAATCATAATAAAACTTATCAGCTTTTCAACTTATTAACTTATTAACTATCCTACTTACCACCCAATCAACACTCGCTTTCGCGTGGTCATTCGCCGGAATCGGATAATTTATAAAATCCGGATTATCATCGCTATCAATAATCGCCACAATCGGAATATTCATTATTCTGGCTTCCCGCACGGCGGTCATATGCCCCTTTATGGACGTATCTATAATGAATAATGTCTCAACTGGTTTTGTTAGATTTTCCAACCCGCCAAACATTCTCTTCATCCGAAAAATATCTTTATTAATCATTACTCTTTCTTTTTTCGTATATTTATCAAATTCGCCTTTTTCAATTCCAACCTGAATCTTTTTAAAATGTTCTATGCGTCCCGAAATCGCCTTAAAATTCGTCAATAATCCGCCAATCCAGCGATTTTTTACGCGCGGCAGATTAAATTTCTCCGCCACCATTTCCAAAGCCGACTGACTAGCCGGTTGCAATCCGACCAATAACACCATTTTCCCCGCTTTTATCTGATTTTTTAAAAACTCAGCCGCAATATCAATCATCGGCAATGTTTTTACTAAATCAATAATCTCCATTCCGCTACGGGTGGTTAAAATATACTTTTTAAATTTCGGGTTTGTTTTCGTCTTTTTATGGCCGTAAACAACACCTGCTTTTATCATTTCTTTAACGAGTTCTATATCAGCCGCGGACGTTTCTTCAGCTAATTCCGTATTTTCCGTATTTAATTGTGATTGAGTGTCATTTATCATCCCTCACCCTTCAAAGATATATCCAACACACAAAGCTTTATGTGTTGGATAATTAATTGAAGTAATATTATTTATGAATTTTAATTTATTGTTTTTATCCCCCATATTATGTTATAAATTTGATTATTATCAATCTTTGAAGGGTGAGGGATAACTTAAATATCTTACTAAAAAAATGACGCCATTGTCAACCC
>CAYOSD010000015.1:0-9056 GCA_964406565.1 uncultured Candidatus Saccharibacteria bacterium
ATCCATAAATTCATAAATGAGTATCGATGCCAATATACTAATAAATACGAATTATACAAATAAAATAGATATTTGTAATTCACATCGATACAATTATATTCGTATCATTAGTATAATTCGTATATTCGCATCGATACTACTCTTACTCCTTCGGCTCTATATCCAACCCCAGCGCTTTAATTTCATTCAATAAAACATTAAAGGCCGAGGGAATATTAAGACTTTTAATTTTTTCATTTCTGATTATCGCTTCAAAAGTGGCGGTTCTACCCAACACGTCGTCCGATTTAATCGTTAAAATTTCCTGAAGAGTATGAGCCGCTCCGTATCCTTCCAGAGCCCAAACTTCCATTTCTCCGAATCTCTGTCCTCCGAATTGAGCTTTTCCTCCAAGTGGCTGCTGGGTGATTAAAGAATAAGGGCCGATTGACCTCATATGAATTTTGTCTTCAACTAAATGATTAAGTTTCAGCATATAAATATAGCCAACTGTTACCGGCACTGGAAAAGCGTTACCCGTTCTGCCGTCAATAACTTTCAATTTTCCATCAATCGGCAATCCGGCTTTTTTAAGTTCTTCCTTAATTTCATTTTCCGTAGCGCCGCAGAAAATCGGTGACACCGCGCGATAACCCAATTTGCCGGCCGCCAAACCCAAATGTGTTTCCAAAATCTGCCCCAAGTTCATTCTAGAAGCAACTCCGAGCGGATTTAAAATAATATCAACTGGTGTGCCGTCTTCAAGATAAGGCATATCCTCCACTGGCCTAATTTGCGAAATAACGCCTTTGTTACCGTGCCGGCCAGCCAATTTGTCGCCAGCTCTCACCTTTCTCAACTGCGCCACTTCCACTTGAATTCTTTTAATAATCCCCGGTTCAAGTTTGTCTCCATGGTCGCGCGAAAATATTTTTACTCCGACCACACGTCCTGATTTTCCGTGCGGCATAACCAAAGAAGTATCTTTAATGTCGCGAGCTTTTTCTCCGAAAATCGCCCTTAATAATTTTTCCTCCGAAGAAACTTCCGCTTCTCCCTTAGGAGAAATTTTCCCCACTAAAATATCATTTGCCCTCACTTCGGCGCCGACTCTGATAATTCCTTCTTCGTCAAGATTTTTCAATTTTTCTTCAGAAACATTGGGAATGTCAGAACTGGTCATTTCCGCGCCAAGTTTTGTTTCGCGAACATCGCAATAAAAATCTTCTATATGAATAGAAGTAAATAAATCGTCTCTCACGACTCTTTCGGAAAGGATTATAGCGTCTTCAAAATTGGCCCCTTCCCATGAAATAAAAGAAACGAGAAGATTCTGTCCCAAAGCCAGCGCGTCGTTATCAATAGAAGTGCCGTCCGCCAACACATCTCCTTTTTTCACTTTCTGTCTTTTTTCAACCAATGGTTGCTGCGAAATACAAGTGAAATAATTTGACCTCTTAAATTTATAAAGATTATAAATTTTTTTCTTTCCGGACGAATCTTCAACAACAATTTTATTAGCATCAACCTCAACAACTACACCGTCTGTCTGACTGATAACCGCCCGACCCGAATCAATGGCGGCTTTTTCTTCCATACCGGTTGAAACCAAAGGAACAGACGGCTTTATAGAAGGAACTGCTTGACGCTGCATGTTTGAACCCATCAACGCCCTGTTAGCATCGTCATGCTCTAAAAACGGAATCAAAGCAGTGGCTATGCTGGTCATTTGATTGGGCGCCACATCAATAAAATCAACCTCTTCCTTTTGACAAACCGTCGGCTTTCCCTTATAGCGTATTTCCACGACGTCATCTTTAATTTTATTATTTTTTATTTTAGTGCTTCCTTGCGCGATTTTATATTTCTCTTCATTAATAGCATCAAACCAAACAATTCCATCTTGAATTTTCCCGTTTTTAACTTTAGCATAAGGCGTTTCCAAAAAACCAAGATTATTGACTCTAGCGAAATTCGACAATCGATTTATCAAGCCGATGTTCTGGCCCTCCGGAGTTTGAATCGGACAAATTCTACCATAATGGGAAATATGGACATCGCGCACCTCAAAACCGGCGCGTTCTCTTGTGAGACCACCCGGTCCCATTGAAGAAAGTAAGCGCTTATGCTCAAGCTCGGCTAAAGGATTTATTTGGTCCATAAATTGCGATAATTGAGAAGTGGCGAAAAACTCCCTGACAATCGCCACCAGCGGCCTAGTATTGACTATTTGGACCGGAGTTAAAGTATTAATATCTAAAGTTGACATTCTATCAGTAGCAATTCTACGCAAACGCGCAAAACCGATACGCAACCGGCCCTGAAGAAGCTCTCCTACTGATTTAACGCGTCGATTGCCCAAATGGTCAATATCATCCGGCTCAACCGTAGGATTGTTGTTTAACCGAATTATTTCCTTGATAATTAAAATTATATCGTCAACATCAAGAACCGGCTCTTTCCTTTCTTTAATATCAAGCCGTTGATTGAATTTAAAACGCCCCGGGTCGGACAAATTATATCTATCCTTTCTTTCAAACATCGCGTCTATCAAATTTTTGGCGTTTTCAAAAGTCGCCAAATCGCCGGGCCTTAATCTTTTATAAACCTCGGCATAAGAATCTTGGACTACCTTGCTACCGCTTTTTTTAACGGTAGTTTCAATAAATTTAATCTGGCCGTTATCAATATCGGAAAATAATTTAATAATATCTTCATTGTTTTCAAATTTTTTCTGTTTGGCAATCGAGGCGAATATTTTCAATAAATCCGTGATTGCGACTTTGCGATGGCGGTCTATTTTTACTCCAATAAAGCCATCGTGGTCAGTTTCAAATTCAAGCCAGCTTCCGCGATCAGGAATAACTTTAGCGCCGAAAAGTTTGCGACCGTGATAATTCTTGGCGGTGAAATAAACTCCCGGCGAACGAATAAGCTGAGAAACAACTACTCTTTCAACGCCGTTAATAATGAACGTTCCGCGGGAAGTTATTATCGGAAAATCGCCAATATAAATTTCCTGCTCTTTAGTTTCTTTAGTAAAATTATTGACTAATTTGACCTTGGCTCTCAATGGCGCTTCAAACGTTAAATCTTTGGACCAAGCTGTTTCTTCATCGTACTTCGGCTCGTCAAAATAATAATCTATAAAATAAAGTTCCAATCCTTTGCCACTCGAATCTTTAATCGGAGAAATTTCATTGAAAAGCTCTTTGATTCCTTTTTTAACAAACCAATCCCATGAAGAATGTTGAATCTCCGCTAAAAAGGGTTGTTTAATTAAAGGTTGAGAAAGAAACGGATGAGATGAAAAAATTTTAGTTTGTAATTTAGCCATAAAAATAAAAATTTCTCCCTTCTGGTTTCACGGGAATATGTTTTAGATTATTTGTTGTTTAACAAATATTTAGCACGGTTTATATTATGTTTTTCCAAATTCTCCGAAAAAATCGTTTTTTTAGTTTTGGGGTCGGAAAGGTAAAACCAATATCCGGAATCTTTTTTTTCAATTACCGCTTTTATGGCATCCAAACTCGGATTGGAAATTGGCGTCGGAGTCAATCCTAATCGAGTATAAGTATTGTATGGCGAATCTTTTTTAAAATCACTTTTTACAAGCAACGGGCATTCTGAAAATCTTCCGGAACATTTATTATATAAAACAGTGGCGTCAATTTGAATAGGCATTCCGATTTTCAATCTTTTTTCAATAATTCCAGCCACTATTCGGCGGTCATCATTACCAGGAACCTCCTTTTCCAAATAAGACGCAATGGTTATTAATCTTAACACACCGCTGTTTTTTTTGTCAACCCCCCACATAGTCTCTGTCTTAAATTTATCAGTTGAAAGCGACTCCGCCTGTGCCTTATTTTCAATAATTAATAATAAACTAATTATTGAACTATGTGGGGGGTCAACCCCCTCTGCCAAGTCCTCTCCAATAATCGCCATTACTTTATTTTTAAAATTATCCAGAAATTTTTCGATTACTGAATCAACATTAGAATCCTGACGGAAATTATAAGTATCCGGCAATAAAAATCCTTCCAAAGAAATCGCTTCAGATAAAAAACCGTAACGATTTTTCAATTCTTCAATCTGTCGATTAGTGGATATTAAATCGCCCGCTCCGATAATATTCTCTTGCGACAATTTATCATCAATTTCTTTAAGCGTCATTCCCGGAAAAATCAACACCGAAATATCTTTAGGACCGATTTTTAAAACGCTGACCAACCCCGGAATTGAAATTGGAGAGTTAAATTTATATTTACCGTTCTGTAAACGATGCGCGCTGGCGCTTAAAAGCGCGTAAGTCTTAAAAACAGTTTTTGATTTAATAAGTCCGGCTACATAAAGTTCGTCCGCTATTTCGCCAAAACCATCTCCTTTTTGAATATTAATAATTGTCGGCGTTTCTTTTAATTCCGACAATAGCTGAAGTTTTGAAACAAAAATAAAAATGCCAATCGTGGCGCCGATTATCAAAATCCCAATAATAAAACTTATGAAAAATAACTTCATATATAAAAATCAAAATGATAATAACTGATAATTTTTAATTATCAATTTACAAACGTAATTGAAAATTGTTAAATTGAATCATTTAATGAAAATTGAAAATTAGAAATTGAAAATTTTGATTTATTTTCGGACAACAATGGATTGAATAATGCCTAAAATAATCAAATTAGTCAACAAACTAGAACCGCCATAGCTCAAAAACGGAAAAGTGACCCCGACAACCGGCATAAAACCCAAATTAGAACCAATATTTAAAATAAACTGAGTGATAAAAAGAATGGCCGCCCCTAAACAAATAAACCGGTTAAAATTAATTTCCGAATCAATTCCAATTCTTATTATTCTGAATATTAAAATAATAAAAGCCGTTATCGCTAAAAAGCCGCTAATCAACCCGAATTCTTCAATTAGCGCCGCGAATATGAAATCTGTTTGGGCTTCCGGTAAAAAACCCAATTGAACCTGCGTTCCCTGTCCAAAACCTTTACCAAAAAATCCGGCTGAGCCAATGGCGATCTTTGATTGAATAACATTATAATTTATCCCCAGCATATCTCTACCCGGAAAAAATACGCCCATAATTCTTTCTTTTTGATAATTTTCCAAAACGCTAAACCACATTACAGCCGCGATAACGGAAAAAATTAATAAAGAAATAATTATATGTTTCGGCCGCAAGCCAGAGACCAAAAGAAACCCAAACCATATAAAAAATAAAATGATAACTGTTCCAAAATCCGGCTGAATCGCCACGAGCAAGGCCGGAATAAGAAAATAAATGAATGAAACCAATAAATTTGAAACTCTCGCTATGGAAATATGTTTTTTCTTGAAAAATCCGGCAAAAACGATAATTAACGCAAGCTTGGCAAATTCCGAAGCCTGAAACTGGAAAGAACCGACCATCAGCCATCCCTTAACTCCCCGAACAACCGGCGCAAAAAAATAAGTGACGATTAAAAGCGCGATTATAATAAAATAAAATCCCAAAATAATACCGCGATAATTGACCAATGACCGCCAATCAAAAGCGACTATTAAAAAAACAAACGCGATGCCGATAAACCAAAATAAAAACTGTTTATAAAATAAATCCGGCTTTACGCTCGCTAAACTCAACAATCCCATTGCCCCTAAAAATAAAACCGCTAAATTAAGTTTCCAATCGAAATTTTTTAATTGAAAATTCATATGCCTAAATTCCCATTAGCTATTAATCGCCTATTTTTCTTTTGTAAATAATTTATGTATCCGGCAACGGCAATCATTGCCGCGTTATCGCCGCAAAAATTTTTTGATGGGGCAAAAAATTTGACCTTTGATATTTGTCCGTCTCCGCCAGTCGGCGGATGAGGCGGATTAATATTTAACTTAAATTGTTGCTGTAATGTTTTATTGGCCGCTACGCCACCGGAAATAAAAATTGATTTCGCCTTAAATTCGTTGGCGGCTCGCAAAGTTTTTTTGATTAAAACGTCAAAAGCGGCTTGTTGAAAACTAGCGGCTATCTTAGTTTTTAGTTGGTAATTTGTAGTTTGTAGTTTATTATCTCTTAAATAATAGAGTATCGCTGTTTTTAATCCCGAAAAACTAAAATCATAATTCTTTTGGTTAAGCATGGGACGCGGAAAATTTATCGCGCTTGAATTTCCTTTTTTTGCGAGTTTCTCTATTTCCGGACCGCCCGGATAAGGCAAATTTAATAATCTCGCGACTTTATCAAATGCCTCGCCAATTGCGTCGTCTCTTGTTTCTCCTATTTTTTTATATTTTACCAACGAATCCATTTTAACTAAAATAGTATGTCCTCCGCTCACCAGCAATGCTATTGCTGGGAAAACATTTGACATTTGTCCGCCAGCTGGCGGATTGACATTTGACACTGCGATTTTCTTCTCAAGAAGAAAACTATATAAATGGCCTTCCAAATGATTCGCGCCAACAATCTTAATTTTTTTATTCTTTATTTTTTGTAATTCTTTCGCGAAATTTATGCCGGTCCATAATGCCGGCTCAAGCCCGGGACCGACGGTTACGACAATCAAGTCGGGAATTATGAATTTAGAATTATGAATTATGGTTTTTTTGTTTTTATTCTTAATTCTTACTTCTTTATTCATAATTCTCTGCCACAATAGTGGCAGATTACGTAAATGCTCGCGTTTAGCTAAATTCGGCACTACGCCACCGAATGGTCGATGAATTTTTATTTGCGACGCCACCAAATTTTTTAAAATTTTAATCTGCCATCCGCCAACTCTGGCGGAGGCGGAGCGGTTTTTTATCAAAAAATCTCCTTTTGCTTCAATAAGAGCTAAAGCAGTTTCATCACAACTTGTTTCAACCGCGAGAATTTTCATTGATTTTAAAAAATTTTTTCTTTCAAAAATTTTGCAAATTCTTTCATTTCATTTTGATATTGTTTCAATCTTTGCGATAATTCATTTTTTTGTTCTTCTGTTAATTTTTCAAATTTTTCCTCAGTTATTGGATGATAATCTTCGCCACCATTATAAATTCTAAATTCACCCTCAGCATATTCAATAATTCCAAGTTTAATATTTTTTAAAACTTTTCTTTCTTTATAAAATTTATTTAATAATTCTGATGCCCTTCTTATTAATTCCTGATTTTTTTGCCTCCATTGCTGAAATTCCAAAGTCTCGCCGTTTTTCTCAAATTCATCAAAAGCTTTAAAATAAATTTCTCTATTTTCCTTATGTCCCATATCATCTAAGGAAAGATTATATTCATCTGCAATCTTTTGGAAAATTTTATCTTGATCTATGAATCTTTCAGCTGGTTCATTCGGCGCCTTAATACCAATCCAAGGCGCGCTATAACCATGGTCCAAATGGCCTTCGCAAGAACTACTCGTTGGCAATCCAATCATATCAAAAGCTACAACGATGTTTTTTATTTTTTCATCAATTCCTCGTCCTAATTTATCTCCCCAGCCCTCAACCTCTTTTTCTTTATTATTCCATTCAATTTCTTTTTTTGATTTTATTAATTCAAAATTTGGAATTAATTGTTCTTTACCCATAAAATATTAATTACAATAGTACAAATATTAATTCTTGTAGCGCTACCGGGATTTGAACCCGGGTTTTTGGAATGAAAATCCAACGTCCTAGACCGGACTAGACGATAGCGCCATATGTTTTTTATCTAATTTCCGCATTAAACTGATTTGCTGTTTGATGGTAAATTTTTTTCTGAATTTCGTCAACTTCCGATGAGATCAAAGTTTTATCATTGCTTTGATAAACTATGCGATAAGTATAACTTATTTTGCCTTCGCCGAATTTTTTCACATCCTCATATTTATCAATTAATTTTACTTCTTCTACTAAATCTCCGCCCATATCCCTTATTAAATCAAAATAATCGTTGGGAATAAAATTATTATCAACCACGAAAGAGATATCTCTTGTGATTGAGGGGTATTTACTTACCGGAACATATTTGTTCCCCAGCCGAAACTGTTTTTTTATTTTTGGATTATTAGACCAAAGCAGACGGATATCGGGCAAACTCATACTTATTATCGCCAATCTTTCCAAACCAAACCCAAAAGCCCAGCCATTGTATTTATTTGGGTCAACCCCCAAATTTCTAAGAACATCGGGGTGAACAATGCCGGAACCTAAAACTTCCACCCATCGGCCGTCCACTTCTATTTCCATTTCGCAACTTGGGTCAGTATACGGAAATTTATCAATATTAAACCTGAATTTTATTTCTTTGCCGAAAATAGCTTGAGCGATTTCAGTCAAAACCGATTTCAAATCATCAATGGTAATAATTTCTTTGGATTTCGGAGAAAGATACCAGCCATCAATCTGATGAAAAACATTCATATGATTTCTATCTATTTCGTCCTTACGATAAACTTTTCCGTAAGAAAGCGCGCCCATTGAAAGTTTATTTTTAATTTTTTCTTTGATAATTTCTGAATTTAAGTAGTAATACCACATTATTGTGGTGTGAGTTCGCAAAATATGCTTATCATCAACATAATATGTGTCTGATTTGCTTCTGGCCGGATGGTCAATCGGAAAATTAAATAAATCAAAACAAATATCAGATGGAACGATTTCCGGGGTCTTAATTTCGTCAAAATCGAAAAAATGACCGATATTTTTAATACGCCTTACTAGCTCAAATAAAGGGCTTGATTCATCGCGCGTCAAATCGGGATAATTTAAAAAACGAACCATTCTTTGGGCATCTGAATCGTCTCTTTTTTCTAAATCTTTTTGAAATTCACTCTCTTCCCGAGACTTAATTTCAATATATTGTTTTCCCATGCTCTTTAATAATTTAAATAATTATTATATAATATTTAAGAATAAACGCAATCAATCCCTCACCCTTCAAGCATCTATGTTTTTCCATGTTTATTTATTAAGGTCAAAAGAAAAAATGGAAAAACATAATCAAGGCATGGTACAATCTACAAAGAATATAAGACCTATGGAATTAATCTATTTTGAATCATATAAATCAAAAGAAGACGCATTAATAAGAGAAAAAAGATTAAAGCA
>CAYOSD010000016.1:0-8999 GCA_964406565.1 uncultured Candidatus Saccharibacteria bacterium
TTTGGTGTTACCCAAAATCCAAGGCGAAATTTTCCTCCGAGCGCCAGTCGTGTTTGAGCTTCTAGAGCCGGGAAAGCGCCGAAAACAATCATCGTTATCAAGAGTAGAGGCCATTGCAGAATCATTTCAATATATTTGTGTTTGCCGTATTCAACCGGTTTTGGCGGTAAAATGACAATAGTCAAATAAGCCGACGTGATAATGCCGACCATTGATAAAGTCATCAGCCATCTGGTGATTTGCGGAAGATTGTAAGCGAGTAAAGTTTGTTTAAAAATTTCTCCGCCTAAGACAATCGGTAGCCAACCGAGCATAAAAATAATCAAAGTGTTGGTTGACCAGGACCAAAATCCTTCAATGTAAACCCAGGCGTAATGCCATTTTTTATGGAATTTAATTTCTTTATTTTTCCAAAATCCGAAAAGCATATACGGCACATTTTCCGCGCCCCAAGCCCAACGGCGTTGTTGTTTGTAAAGATTTTTTATCGTTTGCCAAAAAGACGGCGCCGCGTTGGCATCCATCTTTACTGGATAATGAAGCGGCACGACGCCGTAATTACCATTGTGTCTGAGCAAACATTGCCAGAAAATTCGCGAATCTTCACTTACCATATTTTTTTGCCAGAAATCAACATTGACAAGGGCTTGCAATGGCATTGAATGCGAAGAGAATGTTGTGAGCCGTTCCATTCTTTCTTGTTGGAGCATATGCCAGAAAGTGGCGGAAAGGGCCACCACTCGCGCTAGAGCCGGCGATTGCCAGATATTATTAGTATAAAACGGCACCGGTTGATAGCTGAAATTTTGATTATTTGGAGTATTGAGAAAAACATAAGTAAGTCGGCTGAAATAATCCGGATAAATAACAGTGTCTATATCAAAAGCCGAAACCAAAACGTTTTCATAAGAAATTTTTAGGGCGTCAATAATTTCTTTTTTGGCTTGTTTTCCTGCCCAGGATATATTTGAACCTTTACCACTGATTTCATCGGGAAGATTTTCCGGATGAATGGTGATTAAAAATTTGAAGAATTTATTTTCATATTCTTTTTTTATTTTTTCGGCAATAAACAAAGGATTGTAGCCAACTTGTCCGCCGAAGCCTTGGCGAAGGAGGGCTCGCTTTTCGGTCGCCAAAACAATAATCATTTTATTTTTCGGATAATTGGCGTTCGCCAAGCTTTCAATTGAAGCGCGGATGGTTTTTTCCGATTCGTTGTAAAAAGGAAGAAGAATCAAATGATAAATATCAGTCCAATAAACATTTAACATTTGTTCGCCTCCGCTAGTCGGCGGATGAGGCGGATTAATATTTGACAATTGATTGAGCCAATTTATTTCTAAACTCCTTCTTAATTTTTTGAAAGCCGTTCGCAGATGAAGTGCGAGATAAACAGTTTTCAAAAGCCAATAAATATCAAAGACGATTATGAAAATCGCGGCGAAAACAGGAGTCAACCATGATATAAGAATAACGCTGATTAAGGTGAGCCAGGACAACCCGGCGGGGAAAATTTCTAAAAGCCGATAAATCCGCTGTTCTTTTAAGTCGCTCAAATTGCTTGCTGAGCCGATTTTCGTATAATTGTATTCTGGCGATAAAGACATTATTATATAGTAAACAGTAAACAGGAATCCCGCCAGAGGCGAGGCTTTTGCAGTAAGCAGATATGGAAATAATTTTTTTAATATTAATATTAGCGGTTTTGTTGATTGGCTTGATGGTCGGATTTTTATTTTTGAGAAATTTTCAAAAAAATCGTGAAAAAGAAAATAAAAGTCCGGTTATGCTTTTGCTTCAAAATCAAATTCAAGAAATCGCGCGACAGGTTGATTCAAAACTTGAACAATCCACTCAAATAATGCAGCGTCAATTTGGGGAAAGCAGTCGCATTATCAAGGAAATTACGCAAGAGCTCACGAAAGTCGGCGAAGGGCAGAAACAAGTTGTTGACATCGCCCGTCAGTTGGAAAGTTTACAGGATGTTTTGAAAAATCCGAAACAACGCGGAGTATTGGGCGAATATTTTCTTAAAACCGTTCTGGAAAACGTTTTGCCACCCGGCAGTTTTCAGATGCAATATGAATTTAAAGACGGCAGCATTGTTGACGCGGTTGTTTTCGTGAAAGACAAAATTATTCCCATTGATTCAAAATTTTCTTTGGAAAATTACAATCGGATTTTGGAAACCCGCGAAGAATCGGAAAAACAAAAATTGGAAAGCGTTTTCCGTGACGACTTAAAAGCCCGCATTGACGAAACCTCAAAATACGTGAAGCCGTCCGAAGGCACGATGGATTTCGCTTTTATGTTTATTCCTTCGGAAGCGGTTTATTACGATTTGCTTATCAATAAAGTCGGCGCCGTAAAATCAAACACGCGCGATTTGATTGAATACGCCGCTGGAGAAAAAAAAGTGATGATTGTTTCACCAACAACTTTTCTGGCGTATTTGCAAACGGTTTTGCAGGGGCTGAAGGCGTTGCAGATTGAAGAATCCGCCAAAGAAATTCGCAAACGGGTGGAAGAGCTTGGTAGGCATTTGTCTAGTTATGAAAATTATATGAAAAAACTGGGCATACATTTGGGCACGACGGTCAATATGTATAACAGCGCTTATAAAGAACTCGGGAAAATAGACAAAGATGTTTTGCGAATTACCGGTGAAGCCGTAGACCTTGAACCAATATCTATTGACAAACCCTTGGAAGAGTGATTTATTTATAATAAGCAGTAAATTAAAAATTTTATAAGGAGGTTGAGTTATGGTAATAATAACAGATTTAAAGAAAAAGGAGGGGATAATGAAAAAGATAGATAAGATAAATAAGTTAAAAGAATGTAAATTTTCTGATCACGGTATGAGTTGTGGAAGGGAATATATTTGTTGTACGGCAATTCCACCTCTTCTTGGAAGTGGGGTCTTGTGCCCTATTTTTGTAATTTTACATCAAGAAGTAAATAAATCAGAAGACAAAAATTTCTTTTTTCAACAAAAACATTCAATTCCTAAGTGTTGTTTATCACAATATAGGCGAATAATTTATTAAAATTTATATGTTGCCATGTCCTAAAACAGGTTTACCAAGCGTAGACCCAGATAGCCAAACAATCTGTTGGGAATGTTCCAGGAAGGCTTATAGAATAAGTTGAAAAGTAAATGCGCGGTTTAACTCCACGCATTTTTTATTTGTAAAATCGCCATTTTTTCATTAAAATTAAACACAATGACTGAACAAGAAATTCTTAAATTTTGGCAGGAAAATGAGATTTTTAAAAAATCTTTGGAAAAGTCGGCGACTGACGGTGAATTTGTTTTCTACGATGGCCCACCATTCGCCACGGGCACTCCACATTACGGTCATATTTTAACAAGCGTCATTAAAGATGTTATTCCCCGCTATCAAACAATGAAAGGTAAAAGAGTTCCGCGCCAATGGGGCTGGGATTGCCATGGCTTGCCGATTGAAAACATCGCGGAAAAAGAGCTCGGTATAAAACGTAAAAAAGAAATTGAAGAAATGGGCATTGCGAAATTCAATGAATTTTGCCGTTCCAAAGTTTTAAGCTATACGGAAGAATGGAAAAAAGTTATTGCAAGCTTGGGGCGTTGGGTTGATATGGATAACGCGTATAAGACGATGGATTTAGCGTATATGGAAAATGTATGGAAAGTTTTTAAAGAATTGTGGGATAAAGGGTTGATTTATGAGGGTTATCGTTCAATGCATATTTGCACGCGTTGCGAAACAACACTTTCCCAGCAGGAAGTGGCAGAAGGATATAAAGACATAAAAGATTTATCGGCAACGGCGAAGTTTGAATTAATAGAAGAGTCTAAAACCCAAAACCTAGCACCTAAAACCTATATATTGGCGTGGACAACGACGCCGTGGACATTGATTGGAAATGTAGCATTGGCGGTTGGGGAAGAAATTGATTATATAAAAGCAAAAATAAAGAATAAAGAAGATAATAAGGAAGAATTTATAATAGGGGAAGAATTGTGGTGGCAAAAATTTATTTCCGATGATAGAAATATTATTAATCAGTTTGAAAGCAGTAAGTATGAAATTTTAGAAATCAAAAAGATAAAAAGTAAAGATTTGGTTGGTAAAAATTACAAACCGCTTTTTGATTATTACATTGGCAAAGGGTTGGACAATGAAGAAAATGGTTGGAAAATTTACGCTGCGGATTTTGTGAATATTAAAGAAGGCACGGGAATTGTCCATATCGCGCCGGCGTTCGGCGAAGATGATTTAAATTTAGGCATAAAAGAAAAACTGCCGTTTATTCAGCATGTGGGTATGGATGGAATAATTAAGTCGGAAGCGGGCGAATTCGCGGGAATGAGCGTCAAGCCGATGGATGACCACCAGAAGACAGATGTGGAAATAATAAAATATCTGGCGAAAAATAATCTGCTTTTTGCCAAAGAAAAATATGAACATAGTTATCCGCATTGCTGGCGTTGCGATACGCCGTTGATAAATTACGCCACTTCCTCGTGGTTTGTCAGCGTTTTGAAAATTAAAGATAAGGCCTTGGAATTGGCGAAGGAAATAAATTGGTCTCCAGCACATATTAAAGAAGGGCGGTTCGGCAAATGGCTGGAAGGCGCGCGAGATTGGTCAATCTCAAGGCAAAGATATTGGGCGTCAGCGATTCCGATTTGGAAATGTGTGCATGCGAATAGCGCGCCTTCGGCTAAAGCCTCCGGCAATACGAACGCGCCCATGCGAATAAATGAGGGATGCGGAGCAATAAAAGTAATAGGTTCGGTGGAAGAATTGAAAAAAAATGCAAAAAAATCAAACAATAAATATTTTGTGATGCGGCACGGGCAGGCGGAAAGTAATGGAAGCAATTTAGTAAGTTCAAAAATTGAAAACAGCGGCAATTATCCTTTAACGGAAAAGGGCAAGGAAGAAATAATCGCCACAATAAAAAATTTAAAAGATAAAAAACTGGATTTTATATTTTATTCGGAATTTGAAAGGACAAAACAAACGGCTTTCTTAGTCGCGGAAGAAATCGGTTTAAGCGTAAACAAAATTATTCCCGATAAGCGGATAAGGGAGATAAATGTCGGCGATTTTGAAGGCGGTTCAGTTGATAATTACCATAAATATTTCAACTCGCTTGAAGAAAAATTTCATAAAAATCCTCCCGGCGGCGAAAATTTGAATGAGCTTAAAAAAAGAATGGGGGAGTTTATTTATGACATTGACCGACAATATGAAAATAAAAACATTTTAATTGTGAGCCACGAATATTCGATTTGGATGCTTTTTTCCGCTGTCGTCGGTTTTGACGAAAAACAAAGCGTGAAAATCAAGGAAGGCAACGACGATTTTATAAAAACAGCTGAAATAAGAGAGATGAATTTTGTTCCTTTGTCGCATACTGATAATTTTGTTTTGGATATCCATCGGCCTTATGTTGATGAAATTGTTTTGGAATGCGGAAAATGTGGCGGCGCGATGAAAAGAATCCCGGATGTTTTGGACACTTGGTTTGATTCCGGTTCAATGCCTTATACTAAAAAAGAATTTCCGGCGGAATTTATTGGCGAGGGCGTGGACCAGACGCGAGCGTGGTTTTATTATTTGCACATTATCGCCGTGGCGTTGGAAAATTCAATCGCTTATAAAAATGTCATTGTGAACGGAATTGTTTTGGCGGAAGACGGTAAAAAAATGGCGAAGCGCTTGAAAAATTATCCAGACCCGACGGAAGTTATGGAAAAATATGGCGCGGACGCGTTGCGTTATTATCTTTTGACTTCACCGGTAGTGGCGGCGGAAAATCTTAATTTCTCGGAAAAAGGCGTTGACGAAGCGCGCAAGAAAGTGATTATGCGGCTGAAAAACGTTTTAGCTTTTTACAAAATGTACACCGAAAAAATTCTAGATTCTAGATTCAAGATTCAAGATTCAAAAAATATTTTAGACGAATGGATTTTAATTCGGTTAAATCAATTAATTAGTGAAGTTTCTGCGGCGCTGGATAAATATGAATTAAACACGGCGAGCCGGCCGATTGGCGATTTTATTGATGATTTGTCTAATTGGTATGTGCGACGTTCGCGAGAAAGGTTTAAGGAAGAAGGAGAAGATAAAGAAAATGCGATTGCGACATTGCATCATATTTTAACCGAGCTTTCAAAAATAATCGCGCCGTTTATGCCGTTTATTGCGGAAGAAATTTATCAGGAATTGAAGGGCGGAAAAGAGTCGGTTCATTTGGAAGAGTGGCCTCAAAAAGATTTAAGATTTAAGATTCAAGATTTAAGAATTATTGAAGATATGAATGAGGCGAGGAAAATTGCTTCTATCGCATTAGAAGAAAGACAGAAGGCGGGCATAAAAGTGCGTCAGGTTTTGAATGTCTTTTATACGACGATGATTGTTGAAAACGACGACATCCTTGAAATAGTCCGTGAAGAAATAAACGTGAAAGAAATAAAAACCGGCCAAAAAGAAAATAAGCTGGACATAAACATCACTCTAGAATTGAAAAACGAAGGTATGGCACGGGAGTTGGTTCGCGCTATCCAGGATTTGCGAAAAAAATCAGGTTTTAGTCCGCAAGATAAAATAAATTTAATGATTGAAACAGACGAATTGGGTGAAAAATTCATCAAAAATTTTGAAAACGAAATTAAAAAAGGCACGAATAGCGTTGAAATAAAATTTGTAAAAATAGAGGGTAAGGAAACGAAGCCCCGCACCGAACTTGATTCTGGTGCGTTGGTAAAAATTAATGATTTAAATTTTAAGATTGAGATTCAAAAATGAGTCAAAAAAATTTGTGCGGGAAATACATTGGTGTTTTTGATTCCGGTTTCGGCGGGTTGGATATTTTACGCGGCATTGTAAAAAAACTTCCTGATTATAATTATATTTATTTAGGCGATACTGCCCGCGTTCCTTATGGAGCGCGTTCCCAGGAAACAATATATGAATTTACCAGACAGGCAGTTGATTTTCTTTTTAAAAATAATTGCGAACTTATAATTTTGGCTTGCAATACCGCTTCTAGCGAGGCTTTGCGTAAAATTCAGCAAGAATATTTACCAAAGCATTGGCCTGGCAAAAAAGCGCTTGGAGTGCTTATCCCAGCAGCCGAAGAAGCCACGGAGAAAACGCGCAATAAAAAAATTGGCATAATTGCGACAGAGAGCACAATGCGCTCAGAAGCGTTTATAAGAGAAATCAAAAAAATTGATTTTAAAGCAAAAGTTTTTCAAAAAGCTTGCCCTCTTCTTGTGCCGTTAATTGAAGCCGGAGAACAAAATTCAAAAGCAACAGAATTGCTCCTTCGCGATTATCTGCGTTCTCTTATAAATAAAAAAATAGACACTTTAATTCTTGGCTGCACTCATTACGGAATTTTGGAAAATAAAATACGCAAAATAATCGGTTCGGACATCAGTATTGTGTCAGAAACAAAAGTCGTGCCGTCAAAATTGAACAATTATCTGAAAAAACATAAAGAAATAGAGAAAAAAATCGGAAAGGATAGTATTATTTATTTTTACACTACTGACTTAACTGATAAATTCACAATTTTAGGAAGCAAATTTTTCGGCAGAACTATTAAGGCGCATAAAGCAATATTAAATTAAAATAAAAAAATAAATTATGCCAAAAATTTATAACAAATTGGTGCGGGATAGAATTCCGGGGCAATGTTTTGGAGGTGATTGAATGTATAAAAAAATCTTTTGGGTCAGACAAAAAGGAAATTTTAAAAGTAAAAGAAGAAAGAAAACAAAAACGCGGCGGTTTTGATAAAAAAATATTTTTAGAAAAAAACGGAATAAATAATAAATCTAGCTTAAAATTTAAAGTAAGTTAATTCCAATATTCTTGAGAATTTTGGAATAAACTGATTAAAGTGTTAATATAAAAATATGGAAAAGCAAAATAATAAAACTTATTATGATTTGGAAAGAATTGTAAAAGGCGTAGCCAATCATAGAAGAATTGAAATTTTAGAGATTTTAGGAAAAAAGCCGGAGATGTCCGTGGCAGAAGTAGCGGATAAATTGAAATTAAATTTTAAAACCGCGTCAGAGCATATAAGACGGCTGGCAATCAGCGGTCTTTTAATGAAACGTTCCGACGGACATAATATCCGTCACAAACTCACAAAGTGAGGCGAGTTAATTCTCAAATTCTTGAGAATTTTGGAATAAATAGTATAAAACAAGAACATAAATAAAAATAATTAAATAAAAAATTTATGGAAAATAAAAATAATTCGGAAAATAATTTTTATATAAAAGATAATGTTGTAAATATTGATTTGCCGGAAAAACAAGAAGCAAATGTCATTGAATCGCAAAAAGAAAATATGTCCCCAGAAGTGGAAATTTTAAAATCAGATGAAATGCCATCATTAGATAATTTAGATACCCTAGAAATCTCGCAAAGAATAAATGAATTGCCGTCAAATTTGAGAGATTATTTTAAATTTTTTGATCCTGAAAAAAGAAAAGTTATTGTGAGCGATCAGTTTTTATTAGAAAATAGCAATGAAGAGATAGATCAATATTGTAATTTAATGAAAAAAGAAATAATTGGTAAAATTACTTCTACCAATGATTATCCTGAATTAAAAAGTGTATTGGAAAAAAATATTAATGATGCAAAAATAAAACGAGAAGAAATTCAAACTTCAATTAATGAAGTTGGAATTAAATTAAATAAATTAAGACAAGAATTATTATTGCCGCCCTCCAAAGAAGATCCGCCGAGTATTTTAGCAAAGAGAGAAAAATTAAAAGAAATAGATAAAGAAGAAAATATTGAGATACAAAAATTACTTTTGCCGTTTTTGCAATTTTCAAAAGAAAAATCATCAAACTTGACGCAAGGGTGGGAAGAGATTATAAAACGAAGATTAGCAAGAGAAGAAGGGTTGCGGACATTAGAAAGCGAGAGAAATATCAAAAAAAGTAAAATATTAAAAACATTAAAATATAA
>CAYOSD010000017.1:0-8856 GCA_964406565.1 uncultured Candidatus Saccharibacteria bacterium
CAAATAATCATTTACAAACCATTTATCTTCGTTAACACAGCTTGCTTCTATTGATAGAAGCAAGCTATACCCCACACCATACCAACTAAATGATAATAAAAAATAAATAACCGATAGTAATAAAAAAAATAAAATGTGATATAAAATTATCAAATAAATAATATTTCTTGTTTTTGTTGTTTCTCTTATTTTTGTTAATGTCCCTTGCTTCTATTGATAGAAGCAAGATAATTTTATAAGATATAGTGAAATTATAAGATAGGGTGAAAACAGATTTGCAAAATAAATATTTCCTGCTACCATCAATAGTAGCAAAATAATTATAAAATGGAATTAAATTAAAAAAACCAATATTTAAAAATCAAAGAGCTAAAATCTAAAAAACTAAAACTATAAAAAAAATAAAAATATGAATCCCGTTAGAAATTTTTTACTAATGGGAAATAAAATAATTTAATCAAATATCTATCAGAAATTAACCAATTAGTTATATAAAGATGGATTTCTAACGGGATGAAAAATCTTTCCGAATTTCAAACGAGAAAAGAATGGCAAGAATTTATTTGGCTGGAATTTATAAAAAAACTTCAAGAAACAAAATCTGCTAAACAACTTCAAGAAACAGTAGAGATTATTTTAAGCGCCAAAGAAAAAGATTTAATAATAAAAAGACTAACCGCCGCTTTTTTAATCAGCCAAGGCAAAAAATACAGGGAAATTGGCGATATTTTATGGATTTCACACGGAACTATTAGCGCTGTTAAGAAAAATTTGTCTAAAAAATCTATTTATCACGGATCTCAATATTATACTGCTCAAAATGCAAAAACTAAAAACGATTTAAAAAATAAATTAGAAAATTCGCGGTCAAAAAAAATAACAATTAAAGATATGGGAGAAGCAACCGCTGATTTAATAAATTGGCTCAATAGCCTCCCAATTTTTATTCCGACACACGGTAAAAATCGATGGCAATTTCTAGATTTAAGATATAAAGACAATATGAGATACGGCAAAAATAGACTTATAAAATAAAATATCTTGCTTCTATTAATAGAAGCAAGATAGCCTCGCTTTAATTATTTAACGCAAATTGAGTATTCACCCCATTCTCAAAAGTTTAAAAAAAGTCAAACGCCGGCGCATTTAACATTTAAAAGGATTTTTGCCACCCCACTCCCATGGGACAAAACTGCCTCCAGCGCCGCTTAAAATTCCCACAGCGTTCAAAACCATATTGATTATCATCCACGCGCCTAAAGCGATAAAAACGCCGATAATCGCCGATTGAATCATTTTTCTGCCTTGCCCCACTTTTTCCGTAGAATCGCCGGCAGTCATAATCGTCAAGCCTCCCCAAACGATAAACACCACCACTAAAGGAATGGCGATGTTATAAAGAGCAAAATTAATAACATTCCCAACTAATGTGATAAGGTGGCAGAATTTACAATCAAGACCGTTGCAAGGAACAAGACCATCAGCCGCTTGCGCGATATTAGTAGTAAATAGTAAGTAGAAAGTAGAAAGTAAAAAGGCAGCAGCAATAATCAGTAAAATAATTTTGAATTTTGAATTGTAATTTTTCATATTACTATTTACTAATTATAACGAATTTATTTCATTTTCCGCTTGCTCTAACGCGCGGTCAATTGACAATCTACCGCTTGATACTAATTCTATCATATTGGAAAAAATCCGCCTAACACCAACGCTGTCCGGCTGGAACCAAGATTTCGCGGTCAATGCTTGACTCGCGAAAACTCCCAAATCCGGGTCATTAAGATATTTTTGAATCAAGCTCCTTAGAGCCGGCGGTCTTTTTGATTCTTGTAGATATTTTTCATTAACCACGGGGTCAACGCTAAAATACATAATAAAATCCCAAGCTGTCTGCGAATTGGGGCTTTGATTGGAAACCGCCAACCCCCAATAATCCGCGTAATTCACGGGCTGAGAAACGCCTGATGGCTGAATCATCGGCGCCACTGCCAGATCCAAAAACGGATTTTTCGCCTTAATAACGGAAATAATGGATTGATAATTGAAAATCGCCGCCGTTTCCCCTTGACTGAAACTATCTAAAGAATAACGGAGATTGTCATTCCAAGTATAAGCGGAACTGTTGGGACTACTGAATTGAATGTAAAAATTCAGCGCTTCTTCTCCGCCACCCCTGGCAAACGCGGCCTTGCCGGATTCATCCATTATTTGAGTTCCTGATTGAAGCATTATTAAACTTAATAAATCACTCGCTTTGTTAAGACTTCTTTCCGAACCGCCGATGGCGGCCGCGGCTTTAACGATCTTATTATTAAAATCCAATTCTCTTAATCGCGGAATAACATATTGAAGCTCATTCCAATTTTTCGGCACCACTGCCACGCCTTTGGCGTCAAAAATATCCTTATTATAGAGAAAAGCCAAAGTATCAATATAAACCGGTAAAGCGTAAATATTGCTGTTCGCGGAAAAATCCGCTTCCACTACCTGCGGGAATAATTGTCTTAATTGCGTCACGGAAAATCCGCTTGTTGCCGGCAATGGAAATAATCTATTAGCGTGTTTCGGCAGCCAAGTGTTATGAAACATTAAAATATCCGGCGCTTGACCGCTGGCCATCGCGTCAACCAATCTTTTTTCATAATCGCTTTCGCTAAATTGCGTATAAGCTATTCTCGCCGCTTTATTGACTTGTGAATAAGAATCAAGAACCGGCCGAATCAATTGTTCGTTTTCCACCCCCCAAAATCTTATTTCCGTTTGCTGTTCATTACCGATTGTGCCAAGCCCGGGACCGCCGCCTTGTTTTCTCCCCGGCAAAACGCCGATAAAAATCAAAACAACAATTATGACGACGAATGCCGCTCCGAAAATTATCATTATTTGATTTTTAGTTAAGTTCACCCCCACACCATAACGAATTTATAATTTACACCATAGAATGATGAAGTAAATTTTTATTCGTTTATGTTTTTAAAATTTTATTTCTTATCCCCACAATTCGTTTGGTGTGGGGGTTCATAATATTACCACTCCCATTACTTTGTCTTTTTCTTTTAATTTCATTATTTTTACTCCGCTAGTGGCGCGGCCGGCTGTCCTGATGGCGGAAATTTTTGTCCTGATTATCTGACCCTTTGACGAAAGCGCCAGCAATTCTTCCTCTTCACTGATAATCTGAATTGCGACTATAAATCCGGTTTTAGCGGTAATTTTAGCGACTTTGATTCCGGAACCGCCACGGCTCTGAATTCTGTATTCTTTCAATGGCGTTTGTTTTGCAAACCCGTTTTCCGTCACCACTAATAATTTGGGATTTGGGATTTGGGATTTGGGATTTATTCTTATTATATCAAGTCCTGCCACAAAATCACCCCCCTTTAATCTGATTGCCGTAACTCCGGCTGCCCCTCTTCCCATAGACCGCAATTGCGATTCTTTGAATCTTATCGCTTGCCCTTTGACGGTCGCCAAAATTATCTCATCTTTGCCCGATGAGAGTTTCACCCATTTTAATTGATCGCTTCCGACGCTTTGGTCGGAACCCCGACCCTTTGACGTCGGGGCTTGTTTCAAACCAATAGCGATAATGCCCGTCCGCCTCACGCTTTCAAATTCTTCCAACGCCGTTTTTTTGATAACGCCCCTTTTTGTCACCATTACCAAAAAATCTTTTGACCCATGCGGATAATTCACAATCGCGTTCACATTTTCATCAGACGGAATTTCAAGAAAATTCTGGACCAATTTTCCTTTTGAAGTTCGCGTCCCTACCGGAATTTCGTAAACCTTCGTCTGAAAAGCGCGCCCCTTGTCCGTAAAGAATAAAATATTATCGTGAGTGCTGGCGGAAATAAAATGACTCAAAAAATCCTCTTCGCCAACTTCGGAACCGATCAATCCCTTGCCACCCCGTTTTTGCGATTTGAAAGTTTGTGGCGGCATTCTTTTAATGTAACCGTCAGCAGTCATCACAATCACCGTCTCTTCTAATGGAACTAAATCTTCTTCCTTAAATTCTTTAAGACCGGAAGCGACAATTTGAGTGCGGCGTTCACCTTTATATTTTTCTTTAAGTTCCATTAACTCGTCCTTAATAATTTTTAAAATCTTTTGCGGGCTTTTAAGCAAAATTTCCAATTCTTTTATCAATTTCATTTTCTCCGCCAATTCGTCTTCTATTTTTTTCCTTTCCAAGGCCGCCAAAGTGGCGAGTTTCATATCAAGAATCGCGTTCGCCTGAATTTCTGTAAGTTTGAATTTTTTAATCAAATTTTCCCGCGCCTCGTCGCGGTCTTTTGATTTTTTAATTGTTTCGATTATTTTATCAATAACGGATAGCGCTTTCGCCAATCCTTCCAAAATATGGGCGCGCTCTTTAGCTTTTTTCAATTCAAATCCCGCGCGGCGGCGAATCACTTCTTTGCGATGCTCAATATAAAATTCCAAAATATCTTTAAGCGACATCGTCTGCGGCTGAATGCCTCCAGCCAACGCAATCATATTAAGGTTAAAATTCTTTTGAAGGTCGGTGTATTTAAAAAGCTGGTTTAAAATTTTCTGCGCCGAAACATCCGACTTCAATTCAACAACAATTCTCATTCCTTCGCGGTCGCTTTCGTCGCGCAAATCCTTAATTCCCTCTACTTTCTTTTCCTGAACCAAGCTCGCAATTTTTATAATCAATTCCGACTTGTTCACCTGATAAGGAATTTCCGTAATAATGATGTTTAATTGATTTTTGGCGCGCTCCTGAATTTCGGCTTTTGCCCTCACGGTGATAGGTCCCCGCCCACTGGAATAAGCGTCCGCAATCGCTTTTTTATCATAAATAATGCCGCCTGTCGGAAAATCCGGACCTTTGATAAAATTTAAAATATCTTCGGCCGCTACTTTGGGATTATCTATAATATAAAGAACCGCATCAATCACTTCGTGCAAGTTATGCGGCGGAATACTGGTCGCCATACCCACGGCGATTCCGGAAGTTCCATTTAAAAGAAGATGTGGCAATTTAGCCGGTAAAACTTTCGGCTCTTGGACGCTACCGTCATAATTTAACTGCCAATTAACGGTCTCTTTTTCAATGTCATATAAAAGCTCTTCGGAAATTTTTGACAAACGACATTCAGTATAACGCATCGCCGCTTGATTATCGCCGTCAATGCTTCCCCAATTGCCCTGTCCGTCAATCAACGGATAGCGCAAAGAAAAATCTTGCGCCATTCTCGCCATCGCGTCGTAAACCGAGAGATCGCCATGCGGATGGTACGATTTCAAAACTTCACCGACAACCGCCGCCGATTTTCTGTATTTCACGCCGGCTTTCAATCCGGTTTCCCACATTGCCCAAAGAATTCTTCTCTGCACCGGCTTCAAGCCGTCGCGAACATCGGGCAAAGCGCGACTCACAATAACGGACATCGCGTAATCCAAATAAGATTCTTTTAATTCTTCCGTTATTTCTCTGTTTTCAATTTTACCAATTTGTTTTTCCATAAATTATTTACATTTTATATTTACAAATATTATTTAATATATAGCTACTGATTACGGATTTATACAGATATACAGATTAAATATTTCGTATCCGTATATCTGTAAATTATCTGTATTCCGTAGCTTTTCTATTTATCATTCATAAATCCACAATTACTCTTCTATTTTGATAAACATTTTTCCTATTGCTTGACTATATAAACTTTTAATTTCTTCCCAGCCGGAACCGCTAACTGAATTTAATCCTGCTTTGAAAACCTGCCCGAATGAAACTTCTTCCGATGATTCAGTTTTATCCGCCTTATTTTCTGCAATCGGAGAATTTAAGAAAAACAACCAAATCACCACGATAACCGCCATTGAAATAACACTCATCAAAACAAGCCATCGTTTTTTAATTTGTTCATCCGATTCTTGAATTTTATTTAATTTATTTTTTAAGCTTTCAAGCATATAACTTTCGTTTTCTTAATTTCCGCCAAATCTTTCTTTTTAATCGTTAGTTTTTCCTGCGCTTCGGCTTTATATCCTCCCTCTTCAAAAAAAATTTTTAAATCCGCGGATGGCCTTTTCAATCCGGAAATTTTAAAGAAAGACGGCACAACTATTTTCGGCGCTATTTGTTTGATTATTTTTACAGCCGCTTTTTGCTCAATAAACGGCTTGCCGCCGGCAGGAATAAATAAAACGTCAATTTCTTCCAGATATTTGGCAATATCCGTCGCCAACGCTTCAGAAACGTGACCCAAAAAGCACATTTTAATCCCCTCAATTTCAACTAAATAAACCGTCTTGATAAATTTGTCAGTTGATTCGTTCACTAGTCCGTAACCGGAAATAATGATATTTTTAATATCGTATTCTCCTGGACCGATTATTTTAAACCCCTCGCCGTCGGCATCCCTTAAAAATCCTAATTCGACTTCTTCATTTGAAACTAAAGTTTTTAACAGAACGTCAAACTTAAAACGCGGGGCAGTTAAACCGCTTTGAGGAGACGGTGGGTCAATCAAAACAACCGCTTCTCCGCTTTGAATTTTAAAACAGCCTTCGCCGTAAAAAGAAATAACCATAATATAAATTTTATTATATTACATCTCCTCTTGATTTTCAATACGCGATAGTTTATTATTCACAAATTATTACGCCCCCACACCATAACGAATTGTGATAGGGGGAAATATTAAGATTATAAAAATACAAACGAACAAAATTTTATTATATAAATTATTATAAAATAAAATATAAATTCGTTTGGTGTGGGGGTATGGACCAAACACAAATTATAAACAGTAAAGATATCCTGTCGCAGATTATAAAAAATGAGCCAGAACTTATTTCCTTCCTAAAAGAAGGGGATTTAATAGAAGCCGAATTATTGGAAAAAACTCCGAAAGCGGCTTATTTTGATTTGGGGAAATTCGGCACCGGCATTGTTATCGGCGCCGAACTTAGCAATGCGAAAGACATTTTCAAAAATCTTGAAAAAGGCGGGGGAACAAACGCCAAAGTTTTAATCCCTGAAAATGACGAGGGGTTTATTGAACTTTCATTGGCTGATGCCCATAAACAAAAAGGCTGGCAGGAATTGAAAAATATTATGGAAAGCGACGAAGTCCTAACGATTAAAATAATCGGCGCCAACAGCGGCGGATTGATCGCCAATATAAACGACATTAAAGCCTTTATGCCGGTTTCTCAATTAAGCAATAAAAATTATCCACGCGTTGAAACAAAAGAAAATAACGAAGATGGCCAGCAAAAGAGCAAAATTCTCAAAGAATTGCGTAAACTCGTCGGCCAAGAATTAAAAATAAAAATTATTGACCTTAATCCGCGGACCAACAAGCTGATTGTTTCCGAAAAAGCTTCTGAGGAAGAAGATATTAAAAAATTGCTTGAAAATTACAAAGCAGGCGATATTGTTGAAGGAATTGTTTCCGGCGTTGCCAATTTTGGCGCGTTTATCCGCTTTATTGATAATCCATCAATTGAAGGATTTGTGCATATTTCCGAATTTGACCATAAAATTATAGACAGCCCGAAGGAAATAGTGAAAATTGACGACGTTATTAAGGTGAAAATTATGGAAATAAAAAATAATCAAGTCAATCTTTCGCTTAAAGCCCTAAAAGCCGACCCGTGGATAAATGTTGAAGAGAAAATAAAAGAAAGCCAGGAAATCAAAGGAATTATCAGCAAATTCAGCCCATTCGGCGCGCTTGTAAATTTGGAAAATGATTTACAGGGAGCGATTCACGTTTCCGAATTCGGTAGCTTGGAAAAAATGAAAAAACAAATTGAAACCGGAAAATCATATGATTTCATTATCGCCTCAATCAAACCGCAAGAAAAAAGAATACTCCTTAAATTGAAAAAAGAAGAATAAGTTTTCCACAGGCGCGCTATTGCCATTTTTAAAATTTATCTTATTATTTAAATAAGCGGTTCTCGTTGCCGGAAAAGGCCGGCGGCTACAATCAATAAACCTCCTTTTATTATGCTTTCTTAGCCAAGGGGAACTGCTTACAATTTTGTTCTTTACAAAAAAATAAAAACGAGGGGAAAATAAAAAAATTAGGAGGAAATTTTATGGTTTGTGTTTACTGTGATTGTATTGTTCCGGAACAAAAATTTAGAACAATTGGCAACGGCAAAGGCAAAGTGGTTTGTACCGAACATTTTAACCAATGGCGAGACCTTAAAATCGCCAAAAAAACAGCCATAAAAATTCTCGATATTGCCAAATGCAATTTGGGAATTTGCCGGAAAGAAATAAAAAATACTTTCCAGGTAGAAAAAATGCGTGACATTATTGCGCGCATGATGGGAAATATTGAGATTTCCGCAAAAAAAATATTGCGAAAATCAACGAGTTCTATTAAAAAGATATTGACGAAATTAAAAAGACTCGCCAATATCTTTGGCTTGAAAAATGAATACACAAGAGCGCGTATCGCTCTTACTGTATAGCATTATTAAAATAACAACCCTCGTTTACAGACCGCGCTTCCTTGAAGCCGGTCTGTTTTATTTTTTTAAATTGACACCGTTATTTATTGCAATATAATGTATTCGTATATGAACCCCGTTAGAGATCCAAGCTGTGTATTTTTACATATATGTTGACCCCGTTAGAAGCCCAATTTATTTTTATTCTAAAAAATAAATTGGCATAAATTTTTATAATTTATTGCTTCTAACGGGGTTGAAAAATCAAAAAACGAGGATTAACATAAAATTAACAAAATAATTTACGGAAATGTTTTATGGCAAAACATTTCCTATCTCTAACGGGGTGAAAAATTTCTCTAAAAACATTTTCTGGGCGATTATAGCGTTTTTAATAATAAC
>CAYOSD010000018.1:0-8571 GCA_964406565.1 uncultured Candidatus Saccharibacteria bacterium
TTGTCGGCATAACCCGTTTGCGTCTTTGGCCGCTTAATGCGGTAATGGCGTTTGATAAGCCGGCATACTAAAATTTCCAATTTATAAATAATGCCTAAACTTTTAAAAAAGAAAATTAAAAAAACGAAATCTGTAAAAAAAGAAAAAGTAATTTTACAGTCACCGAAAGGAATGCGCGATATTTTGCCGAATGACCAGCCATTTTGGGAAAAAGCGCGAAAATCAGCGAATAAAATCGCCGACTCTTTTAATTTTTTAAGAATTGACACGCCGATTTTGGAAACAGCAGATATTTTTGAACGCACCGGCACGGGAACGGACATTGTTGAAAAACAAATGTATTTCGTCAAATCAAAGGGCGGAAGCCGCTTGGTTTTAAGGCCGGAAGGAACCGCGCCTGTAATGAGAGCTTATATTCAGTATGGCTTGTTAAAAATATCCCAGCCGATAAAACTTTTTTATATCGGACCGATATTCAGGCATGAACAGCCCCAATTCGGAAGATTTCGTCAACATCATCAGGTCGGTTTTGAAATTTTAGGAGGAAATTCCGACCCGATTTATGATGCAGTCGCGATTTTAACTCTTTTTCGCCTGCTTGAAGAAATTAAAATTAAAAATTTAATCGTTCAAATTAACAGCATCGGTTGTAAATCGTGCCGTTCGAATTACGTTAAAAAACTTCAGGAATATTACAGAAATAAACAAAATAAAATTTGCAAAGATTGTCGTCAGAGATTTCCAGTCCGTCCCTTGCGTCTTCTTGATTGCAAAAATGAAATTTGCGTTCAGATTAAAGCCGGCGCGCCGCTTATTATAGACAGATTATGCAACAACTGTAAAAATTATTTAAAGGCGGTTTTAGAACACTTGGACGAACTTAAGGTTCCGTATTCCATAAATCCTTATTTGGTAAGGGGATTGGATTATTATAACGGTCCAGTATTTGAAATTTTTACCGAGCAATCTTCGGAAATCAATTTTGCTTTGGCAAGCGGTGGAAGATATGATTATTTGGCGGAAATGCTCGGCGGAACAAAAACATTCGCTGTTGGCGGCGGAATGGGAATGGAGCGCGCGATTGAAGTTATGAAATTTCAACAATCGTCAGGGTTAGTTAAAAATGAATTAAAAGTTTTTTTAGTCCACATTGGGGAAGAGGCAAAGAAAAAGAATCTTATTATTTTTGAAGAATTAAGAAAAGCGGGCATTAAGGTTTCCGAATCGTTTGGTAAAGATTCTCTTAAATCTCAGCTTCGGGCGGCTGATAAAGCCAATGCGACATTGACTTTAATTCTTGGACAAAAAGAATTTTTTGAGGAAACAATTATAATCAGAAATATGAAAACCGGAGTTCAGGAAACCGTGCCGATTGGCAGAGTGGTGGAAGAAGTAAAAAAAAGATTATAAATGGATTGTATTTTTTGCAAAATCGCCAATAAAGACATAGCGACAGATTTCATTTTTGAAGATGAGAGTATTATGGTTTTTAAAGATATTCATCCGTCGGCGCCCGTTCATTGCTTAATAGTTCTCAAAGAGCACATTCAGTCAATAAACCATTTAGAAAGCAACCATCAAGAAATTATTTCCAAAATGATTTTCACTGCCAAGAAAACGGCGGAGAATTTGGGATTAAAAGGGTATAAGTTGGTTTTTAACGTCGGTCGTGAAGGCGGACAAATAATTGACCACTTGCATTTGCATCTCTTAGGGGGATGGAGCAAATCTCCAAAAGTTATTTAATCTAATTTATAAATAAAGATTGATGTTCCGACGCGGTAATCCGGTTTATACGGATTTTTTACTTTTTGGAGCCATTGATATTCGTCTTCGGGATTGCGTTGTTGTCCCTGATGAAGTTTCCCCGTGGCATTTTGCAGGGTGTTTATTGAAACAGCCAGCCATTTTATATTTTCGTAAATCGGGTTATCGCGCGAAGATTGCCAATATTCAACTTTGTCGCCCAGATAATATTTGGGATTTCCTCCGCCGAAATAATCAATCGCTATTTTATCAATATTTTCGCCAGCCGGAGGATTATCAACGAATTTTTTAAGCCGTTTTAAATCTTGTCCCCAGTCATAATTTGAATCAACGGCATTTTTAAAACCGTTCCAAATTCCGCCGCCAAATTGATTAAAATAAGAAAGATAATAAGGAGTGGCAAATAAAGTTTCCAAAGCGAACCACAAAAGAAAAGCGGCTAACAGATATTTACGAATTGTTGATGAATTGACTATTTTTTTGGCGGCAGAAGCCATTAAAATATAAATAAAAGGCATTGTTGGCAGGATGTGGCGAATGCCGATATTAAGCGGGCTTTTAATGCTGTAAAGCCAATAAAAAATCGTGAAAGATAGTATTGAAAATTCCGCGAAGTGGAGAGCAAGATAGTCGTTTATCTTAGAAGCGGATTGATGCGGATTTATATTTTTTAGAAGCGGATTGATGCGGATTTTTTTTAATATATTCCAGATGCTAAAAAGAAAAGCGATAAGGATTAGAATTAAAGACGGGACAGGTTCTTTAAAAATGAATAAAATTGGGAAATAATACCACCAGCCGCTGGAAGAAACTTCGTTGAGAAAATATCCCGTATTGCCGCCACTGGAACGCTGCATCACCATTAAGACGCCGAGCATATATTCGGCTAATGGTTGAGTGAGTCGTTTTTCGGACATAAGAATGTTTATATCCGCCAAACATCGCATTTTATTGTAATTAAGGTCGCAAATTTTTCCGCTGGGAACCGGCCCGCCGGCAAATGAAGTTAAAGTAAATTCAATGTCGGATTTTTGTCTTTCCAATGGATAATTTATTGTGAATACGAAGTAAGCGGCGTAAACAACAGCGTAGCCGATAATAAAAATTAAAAACACGCTTCTTGCATATCGGAAAGCGCGGATAGAGAATCTTTTAAACTTTTTTGACGGTTTTGTGTCGCGCCAATCAATAATAATTTTTCGGACGTAAAAAACAATAATTAAGAAAATAAAGAAGGGGATAATTAAAACAGAGGAAAATTTAAGAAGTTGAGCAATGCCGAAGGCGATGCCGCTAAAAATCAAATATTTTTTAGACGGATTATTAATCCCCCACACAATATTATGTGGGGGATTAAGAAATTTTACGAAAAAATACAAAGCGCTAAAAATTCCTAAAGCTGCGCCAATATCGGTTGTTACATAATGCCCGTGCGCTAATATGGTTGGCGATAGTCCAAATAAAAAAGTTGGTAATAAAGCCCACCAACGTCCCAGTAATTCCTTGCTCCAAATATAAATAAAAATTATTAAAATCAATGTTAATAGCATTGGCCCCAACCGCGACCATTGGATTATTTTATCGGCGTCATTGTTCGATTCGTATAAAAATTGCGCGCCGGCGACCCATTGGCCGTTAACATCTGTTTGCCACGAAGATTTATCAGTGGGGAAATTTAAATTTTGAAATAAAAGCGGAAGCGTGGCAATGGCTTTTACTAAAGGCGGGTGTTCGGGATTAAGACGATAATCAAGATATTTTACATATCCGTAACCGGCCGGAATATGCGCCAATTCGTCCATTGTGGCGGATTCTTGCAAAGAAGCATTGAGCATTAAACCGAAAGAAACCAATACTATAATAGTAAGCAGTATCCAATTAAGATTATTTTTTATCATAATTTATTTGTAAGATTTCATAGTGCTATTTACATTTCACCTCAGCCAGATTTGCCTTTCAGAAGCAGAATAATTTTATTCCAGCGATAAAATTTTCTTCACCCTCGCCCCGACGGTCCCGCCCGTGGCGGGAACCAAGCCCGTCGGGGCTGCGAGATGTTCTTTAAGACAAATCTGGCTTCGGTTAATTTATAATAGAAAAATCCTTTTTTCTGTAACCAGTGCGTTGAGGTAGAAGAAAGCAGCAAACACAAAATTATTTCTGAAACCTTAACGGAAGCGCAGCCGAGCACTCAAAGCGTTGAGTGCTCGGCGTGAGCGGGTTGAAGAAATGATTTTGTGTTTGCTGTTCTTTATTTCTCAGATTATATTTTCAGACCTTTTATATATTTTTTTAATTCTGATTTTGTTTCTTTGTGCTGGAGACCGGAATCAATAGTGGCTTTTATGAATCCGATTTTGGAGCCACAGTCGTATCTCTTGCCTTCAAATTGGTAGCCGTAAACAGCTCTTTTTTTGGCAACCGCGAGTAAAGCATCTGTTAAAAATAATTCTCCTTTTGTTTTTATTTTTTTTAATTCTTTAATAACTTCGGGAGTTATAATGTATTTACCGACTATACTCAAATCTGACGGTTCGGTTCCGAGTTTCGGCTTTTCAATCAGATTGTTTATTTGAAAAGTTCTGGGCGCTATTTTAACGCCGTCAATGACACCATACTTATGAATTTCTTTTCGCGATATTTTTTCAAGGGCGACAATTGGGTCCTGGTATTTATTATACACTTCTATTAGTTGTAGAAGAGCGGGTTTTTTATTGAATACCAAATCGTCTCCGTAAAGTATTGCCACCGGTTCGTCTCCGATTAAATGATTGGCGCATAATATGGCGTCGCCGGCTCCTTTTGGTTCTTTTTGGCGGACATAGGTAAATTTCGCTATATTGGAAATATCTCGGATTGTTTTTAACAACTCTTTTTTTCCGTTATTGTTTAATATTTGTTCCAATTCATAAGCGTAATCAAAATGGTCTTCAATCGCGCGTTTGCCTCGGCCGGTAACAAAAATAATTTCTTCAATTCCCGAAGCAACGGCTTCTTCAACCAAATATTGGATAATCGGCTTATCAACAATTGGTAGCATTTCTTTGGGTTGAGCTTTTGTTGCCGGAAGAAATCTGGTGCCCATGCCGGCTACCGGAAAAATAGCTTTTTTAATTTGAGCAATCATATTATAATTATAAGATTCTATAGTGTTATTTACAATATATCTCAAATAAATTATTTTTCAGAAGCAGAATAATTTTGCTCCAGCGGCAAAATTTTCTTCACTCTCGCCCCGACGGTCCCGTCTAAAGCGGGAACCAAGCCCGTCGGGGCTGCGGGATGTTCTGAAAAACAATTTGTTTGAGATATAAAGAATAAAATTAAATATTACAGCAAACATAAAATTATTTCTGAAACCTTAACGGAAGCGCAACCAAGCACTCAATAAATTGAGTGCTTGGTGTGAGCGGGTTGAAGAAATGATTTTGTGTTTGCTGTTTATGTAATTAAAAAAGATTAATGGTTATTTTGAGAAAATCAAAAAAGATTTTTTGGACAAACCATGCGAAAGATAAAATGCGATTTTATAAATTATCCGAACAGCGAATTTTGAGAATTTTGAATTCGCCGAGCCGCATTGAAGAAGGTATCGCGCCAAATACCATCGCAATGATGCAGTCTGCCGGAAGCGTGAAACATCCTCATGAAATTTGGATGATGATTCAAGAAACAAAAGTCCGCAGAAAGATTATTTCAGCGTGGAAATATCCCGGTAAAACCAAGCCGGGCGACCCCTTGCCCGAAGAGATTTTAAGAGAATTGAAGATAGCTTAAAAGGGGGTTGACCCTCCACATAAATTTATGTGGGGGGTTGACAAGATTTTTAACCCGCTTATAATTGAAAGATTATTAATAAAATGACAATGCTAAAAAACATATTAAGCGGATGAGGACTTCGGCAAGTTTTTTTATTGTCTTCACCCCGCTTGTAAGCGGGATTTTTATTTTTATGTCAACTAAAGCTTTTTTAATAAAGCAATTCATAAAAAGTTTTAGTTGGTGTGAAAATCAGAATTGGTTGATTGGTTGGCTTTTTAAAAATTGAATACAGGAAAGTAAAAATAAAAGCAAAAAGTAAAAAGTAAATCCCACACATAAAAATTATGTGGTGGGATAAATCCCACACATAAAAATTATGTGGTGGGATAAATCCCACACATAAAAATTATGTGGTGGGATAAAGTTATCCAACTTCTTGAATTCTGAATTTCAAGAAGATTTAATTAAGGGCGTATGGTGGATGCCTTGACATCAAACAGCGATGAAGGACGTGGCGTGGCTGCGATAAGCTTCGGGGAGGCGCTTAGCAACCTTTGATCCGAAGATTTCCGAATGGGGAAACCCATGAGCGCAAACCGCTCATACTTCGCGTTTTGCTTCAAGTTTCAAATTCCAAAATCCAAATTCCAAATAAATTTCAAATCCTAAATTCAAAATTCCAAATATGTTTTGGTTATTAGAATTTTGGTTATTGGATATTATTTGTGATTTGATGTTTGAGATTTGGGATTTTGAGCAGAATGCGAAGAGCGTACCCGCTGAAGTGAAACATCTCATTAAGCGGAGGAACAGAGAATAACAATTTATTCCCCTAGTAGCGGCGAGTGAAAAGGGAAGAGCCTAAACTTATAAAAAAATTCGCAAGAAAATTTTTATAAGGGTTGCAAGACAGAGACACTCTTTTGATTTATTTCACATATAACCATTTTATGTGTGAAATAAGTTAAAAGGTGGGAGAGTTACAAATTCTCCGACGTAAAAATCGGAGCTCCGACCTCGTAAGAGCGTCGGAGCTTTGGCTAGTTGAATCGGCTGGAAAGCCGAACCAAAGCAGGTGATAGTCCTTTAAACGAAAGCCGAAGAACTCTTTAGTTTTTGCTCCGACGTAAAAGTCGGAGTCCCGACCTCGCAAGAGCGTCGGGAATCTTAAGTACCTCGACGACAGGATGCTTCGAGGGAATCATCCGGCACTATCCGGAAAGGCTAAATATGTTTGATGATCGATAGTGAACTAGTACCGTGAGGGAAAGGTGAAAAGCAGGCCGGCGAGGCCGATGAAATAGTATCTGAAACCATATGTCTACAAGGAACGGAAGCTCGCACAGTGCTTCGCACTGGAATTTTCAATTATCAATTCTCAATTTTCATTAAATTTTCAATGATTCAATTTTCATTGGAAATTGGAAATTAAAAATTGGAAATTGGAGCTTCCAATGCGAAGCATTGGGAGCGACCGTGTGCCTATTGAAGAATGAGCCAACGAGTTTATTTTACTCCTTTGTCTAAGCTTTACGGAGCGGAGGCACAGGGAAACCGAGTCTTAATAGGGCTACTATTAAGGGGTGGAATAAGACCCGAAGCCAAGCGAGCTTGCCCTGATCAGGATGAAGCGGAGGTAAAACTCTGTGGAGGTCCGAACCGGTTGGTTGTGCAAAACCTTCGGATGAATTAGGGTAAGAAGTGAAAAGCTAATCGAGCTTGGTAATAGCTGGTTCTCTCCGAAATAGCTTTAGGGCTAGCGTTGGGCAAAAATATATCTGGGGTAGAGCTACTGGTTGAGAAGTAATGGGGGAAACCTCGGCTTCTTAGTCAAACTCCGAATACGGATATAAATCCCCCACATAATTTATGTGGGGGATGAATCGGCCCGGCAGTTAGAATGTGGGGGCTAAGCTCCATGTTCAAAAGGGAAACAGCCCAAATCGTCGTCTAAGGTCCCTAAATATCCCCGACGTAAAGTCGGGGCTCCGACACCGCAAGGTCGTCGGAGTTGCTAAGTGTTAAAGGTAGTGATTCGCCATAGACAGATAGGAGGTTGGCTTAGAAGTAGCCATCCTTTAAAGAGTGTGTAACAACTCACTATTCGACGGCGAATTGCGCCGAAAATTTACCGGGGCTAAGCAAGTTACCGAAGACACGGATCGTTCGCGCTTCACTTTTGTTCAGCGCTCACGGTATCGATACGAATATACGAATTTACTAATGATACGAATAAAAATCGTATTCGTATAATTCGTATGCATTCGTAATATTAGCATCGATACAGCGAGAGCCGAGCGAGAGCGAGGCGCGAGCGGTGGTAGGAGAGCATTTCAAACGCGCTGAAGCCGGACTCGCGAGAGCCGGTGGAGTGTTTGGAAGAGAGAATGTTGGCATGAGTAACCACAATCCCAATGAGAATTTGGGACTCCGAAAATCCAAGGGTTCCTCCGTAACGGAAATCGACGGAGGGTTAGGCGATCCTAAGGCGATGGCGAAAGCCGCAGCTGATGGGAAGCTGGTTAATATTCCAGCCCCTCTGTATAGTTCGATGGGGTAACGAAGAAAATAAGATTGAGCGTCTTAATGGTTTGACGTTGTTTGTTTCTAGAATTGTTCGACAGGAAAATCCGTTGAACTGCTTTTAATGGCGAAATTCGGAAATCGAAAAAATTCAGCTTAGGTTGGAAATTCAATCGAAGAGTCTTTCGAGAAAAACCTCTAAGAATGGCTATATAGAGATCGTACCGTAAACCGACACAGGTGGGTGAGGCGAGAAGCCTAAGGAGAACGAGTGAGTCTTCGTTAAGGAACTCGGCAAAAAAGCGGCCGTAAGTTCGCAATAAGGCCTCCGAGCACTCAACTTTGACAAAGTTAAATTATGACTAGTTGAATTTTTTAAAATACACTAATCACCGTCAAAGTTGAGTGCTCGGCGCAGCGAAAGTATCTCTAGCGACTGTTTAACAAAAACACAGCTCCCTGCGAACTCGCAAGAGGATGTATAGGGGGTGATGCCTGACCGATGCGAGAAGGTTAACG
>CAYOSD010000019.1:0-8034 GCA_964406565.1 uncultured Candidatus Saccharibacteria bacterium
GATTGACAAAATATATTATTTGTGCTACTTTTTAAAATAGAAACTAGTAACTAGTAAATAGTAAATAGGGACTATGAATTAAAAACTTTTAAATAAGGAGGCGCTGTATGAAAAAGATAGTAATGATAGCGATGGTTGTATTTTTGTTTTTAGGTTGTGTTGGACCGCGTTTTAAAAGTGAGGCGCAATATGATAAGGGAGAGTGGAGTGGTGGCGCGTATCTGGATGAAGTTGCGAAGATTAAACGCGACAAAGCCGAATTGGCTTTTGACAAAGAAGTAGGAACAATGGCCATCGCCAAATTAAAATCTCAATCAGCGGATGTGGGAATGAAGGATGGCGTTGCGCAGGGATATAAGGGTATAGTTCAAAATCTCAGTAAGTATAGAAATATACAAATTTCTATACGGCATCAAAAGGGATATGAAGTAAAAAGTTATGTGTTAGCTCCGGGAGGTTTTGCTGAAGATTATTTATTGCCCGGTGATTATTGTGTTGTTTATGTAGTGAATGGCGTGCGACAAAAAAAAGAAGGGGTTTTTACGTCCGGTCCCCGTCTGTTTGATTATTTTGGCAAGAAGTATCATTGGTACGCGTATTATCAAGAGTGATAATATGCGCGCTGCTTATTTTTATCCCCTGTCTTCGCAATGGCGAGCAGGAGATTTATTATTGCTTTTTTTTATACATAATATAAAATATAAACAATGACAAAAGTTATTTTAATGACAATAATTTGTTTTTCTCTGGTTTTATCAAACGCGGTTTTTGCCATCACCCCCGGCGAGATTCCCACTTCCGGCGATTTAGGCATTAAGAAAACATTGCAAGATGAAACTGCAGGCGGGGTCAAGGGCGTTATTCAGGCGATAGTTAAATGGGTTTACATAATATTCTTTATCATCGCTGTTTTATTTATTATTTTTGCGGCCTTTACTTATCTGACCGCGCAAGGCGACCCGGAAAAAGTGAAAACCGCCACCAATCAAATCATTTACGCGGCAGTAGCTATTGTGGTCGCGCTTGTGGCAGTGAGCATTGATTTGATAATTAAAAATTTCCTAATCAGCGGAGGAGAAGGCGGAGGCGGTGGCACGCAATATTGGCCAACGCCGACAGGTTTTAATCAACGTTATTATCTTTTTGGCGGGGATGGACAACAAGGTCAGTCATCAGGCGTGAATAAGGAACTTGGTTTGTAATTTTTTAAAATTTTTGTATTATATTATTAAGTTGTGCTATAAAGGTCGAGAATAAAGTAGCGATGCGAATATACGAATTATACTAATGATACAAATGAATTTTGTATTCGTATAATTCGTAAATTAGTATATTCGTATCGATACTTATTTATGAAAATGAAAAAATTTTTTGGAATTTTGGGGATTGCGGCAATGTCTTTGGCATTGGTTGGTTCGGTAGGCGCGGTTGATATTCCCGGCATTACTCCGACTGGTCCGACAACCGTAAGTGGCACAGTTGACGTGATTAAAAACATCGTCAGATGGGTTTATATAATATTCTTTATCATCGCTGTTTTATTCATTCTTTTCGCGGCCTTTACTTATTTAACCGCTCAAGGCGACCCGGAAAAAGTGAAAAACGCGAGAGACCAAATTATTTACGCGGCAATCGCGATTATCGTCGCTCTTATTGCCGTGAGCGTGGATACGATTATTTCCACTTTCTTGGCGACAGGACAATAAATTTAGGAATTAGAAATACAATCTCTCGCATAAATTTATCCCCCACATAATAATTTATGTGGGGGATTTACGCGGGGGATTGTTTTTTATGATTTGTTTTGATATATTAAAAAAATGTCAGTAACACATCAGCCGAAAAAAAGAAAACGGAGCAGGACGCACGGATTTTTAAAACGTAGCCGAACCGTCGGAGGAAGGAATGTCTTGAATAGAAGAAGGATGAAGGGAAGGAAAAGAATAGTTGTGTAGCGATGCGAATATACGAATGATACTAATGATACTAATTTTAAAGTTTTTATTCGTATAATTCGTATTATTAGTATATTTGTATCGATACTAACATATGCTTGCAAAAAAATATCGGCTTCAAATTCAAAACTGGTTAAAAAATAAGAATAAGAGAATAATAAGCCGCCGAAGCGATTTTTTTATTATAAGAATGTCCGCTAATGATTTATTTTTCAGCCGTTTTGGAGTAATTATCAGCGCGAAAGTTTCCAAATCAGCGGTTAAGCGGAATAGAATTAAAAGAATTATTTATGATTTTATTCGGCTTAATAAATTTAATGAAATAAAAGGAAATGATGTCGCCATAACCGTTTTGCCGGCAATCGCGAAATTAGATAAAAATGAAATAGAAAAAGAATTAAAAAATGTCATCACTTTTCAACACATATTTATATAATCCATTATTAAGCGCCTTGATTTTTTTATACGAAAATATTCCCGGTCATGATTTGGGAGTCGCCATTATTGTTTTAACGGTTGTAATCAGAATTATTTTATTACCGTTATTTTATAAAGGAGCCAAAGACCAGGCGATTATGCAGCGTTTAGCTCCGAAAATAAAAGAAATTCAAAAGAATCATAAAGACGACCGCGCCAAACAAGCGCAGGCGCTGATGGAACTTTATCGCGAACATAAAGTGAATCCTTTTTCGCAGTTTTTGATTATTATTATTCAATTGCCGGTTTTAATCGCTCTCTATTGGGTTTTTTTAAGAGGTATCCCTGCCAATAGCGGATTGGACCATTATTTTTTGGGCTTTATTGATTTAAGCAGCCGCAGTTTGATTATCGTTGTTTTAGCGGCTTTGGCTCAATATCTCCAGGGCAAATTGGCTTTGCCGAAAATTGCAAAAAATAATAGTGAATTATCGCCGATGGAAAAAATGGGAAGGCAAATGGTTTTTTTCGGCCCCGTTTTAACGATAATGTTTTTAAGTTATTTGCCGTCAGCCGTCGGTCTTTATTGGTTGACAACGTCAATTTTTTCAGTTATTCAACAAATAGTCATTAATAAAAGATTAAACATAAGCACAAATGGAAAAAATTGAATCAATAATTAAAGAGATGATTGGGATGATGGGATTTGATGATTTTTCGGTAAATTATTCCGTTGACAGCGGAAGATTTTCTATATTTATAAACGATAGTTTTATTTCGGAAAATAATTTACCGGCGATTATGAACAGCTTTGATTCCGTTATTAAGCTGATAGCCAGAAAAAACAGTGTTGATTTTGTTATAGTTGATATCAATAATTATCGCCGGAAGCGTGAAGATTTAATTTTGGAAATTGCCCGGGTAACGGCGAGAAAATCCGTTGCTGAGAAACAAGAAATGTCTTTGCCGGCGATGAACGCTTATGAGCGCCGCTTGGTGCACACCGAACTTGCCAAACATCCTGATATTAAAACGGAAAGTGTGGGAGAGGGCAGAGAAAGATACGTGGTTATTAAACCGATTTTATAAACTTAATTTTCAATTTTCAATTTTCAATTTTCAATAAATGAACTAATTTAACAATTTTCAAAAGTTTTTATTTATTATTATTTGATAATTAATTCATTGAAAATTGATTGTAAATTAATAATTGTAAATTGAAAATTTTAATCCTTAGAAATTCGTTTAATCAAACTTTGGAAGCCCATTTCTTCAAAATAAGCGATTAATTTTTCTTTTAATATTCCTTCGTATTTTAATTCTTCAAGATTTTTTATTTCCAATGGCGCGTCGCGTTTGATAGTTGCCAATTTTTTTGACAATAAGGCGATTTCACGCGAAGTATGAATTTTTTCATAAGATTTTTCTTTTTGTCCTTGTTCTAAAAATTTTTCAATGGTGCCGTATTTTTGGATTATTTGAGCGGCGGTTTTCGGCCCAATGCCGGCAACGCCTTTAATATTATCCGATTGGTCGCCGACCAGCCCCTTGTAATCAGCAAGTTGATGCGGCATAACGCCGAATTTATTTAAAGTTTCTTTTTCGTTGTAAATTATCGTGTCGCTAATTCCTTTTTTAAAAGTTTCAACCATTACCTTTTCGTTTTCAATAAGCTGGAGCGCATCCAAATCGCCGGTTAAAATTATTATTTTTAAATCCGGTTTGTTTTTGAATTTTTCAGCCGCGGTGCCGATTAAATCATCAGCTTCAAATCCCGGAATTTCAAAACTTTTTATTCCGAAATTTTCAAACAATCGGTGAGCTTCAATAATTTGCGAAATTAATTCATTGGGCGCTTTGGGGCGGTGGCTTTTGTATTCATTATACATTTCTTTTCTAAAAGTCGGTTCCGGCCGGTCAAAAAAAGCCACTGCGTAATCCGGCGCTTTTCCATTGACGCCGATTTCTTCGCCATTTCGCGCGATTTTAATAAGAACGCTTGCTAATCCATAAATCGCTCCGCTGGGCTTGCCTTCTTTTGTGGTGAAGGGCGGCAAGGCGTGAAAACAGCGATGGATTAAAGCATTGGCGTCTATGAGTAAAAGGGTTTTCACCCCCACACCAAACGAGTTTATGTTTAATTTTGACGACGATAAGATTTCCATAAAATTTTAACTTGTTTTTAGATTATACTATTATTGTATTTATTAATTAGAACTCGTTATGGTGTGGGGGTTCATTTTTTTTAATATTATAGTATAATTATAAACAAATTCAAAATCTAAAATTTAACCCTAGTGGCTAGTGGCTAATTCCTAGTGGCTAATATTATGCTTCAAATCCCCACTCAAAAATTAAAAGAAATTTTAATTAAAGACAATCTAACAACTGAGGAGAATTTTGATTTTTTAGCAAATGAAGCAAAGCGCATGGATCAAAATATCGGCGATATTTTGATTTCGCGGAATGTTATCACGACAGATTATTTTTATAATGTTTTGGCGGATTATTTTAATGTTCAGAGAGCTAATTTAATCGGCCGGAAAATAGACAAGGGGATTCTTAATATTCTTACTGAGAATTTAGCCAAACAAAAAATGGTTATTGTTTTTGATAAAGAGGCTGACGGGAGTCTTAGCGTTGCTATGGAAGACCCGAGCGATTTGGGTACAGTGGAATTTTTAAGAAATAATTTGAAAGCGAACATCAAGCCGTATCTCGCGACTCAAGACGATTTAAACAAGGGGTTCGCGATGTATAGCCGCCGTTTTGCCGAAGATTTCAAAAAAATAGTTGAAGAAAATATTCAGGCGTCATTGAGGCAGAAAGCTGGCACGGTTGAAGAAGCGGCTTCGGCTATTCCCATTGTCGCTCTCATTGATAATGTTCTTTTTTACGCTTTTTCTTTGCGCGCTTCGGATATTCATATGGAAATTTTTGAAGACGGGATTTTAATGAGATTCAGGATTGACGGCGTTCTTCACGAGGTGGCGAAAATTCCCAAAGAAGTTCATCCGGCGATTGTGGCGAGAATCAAACTGCTTGCGGCGTTGAAAATAGACGAGCATCAAAAGCCGCAGGACGGCAGGACTCATTATAAAGTCGGCTCGGATTTGGTTGATATCAGAATTTCCATTATTCCGACTTTTTACGGCGAAAAAATAGAAATGCGTCTTTTACCGGCAGCTCAAAAACCGCTGGCTTTGAGAGAAGTCGGGTTGATGGACGATATGGTTAAAATCGTTGAAGAAAATATCAAGAAAACTTACGGAATGATTTTGGTAACCGGACCGACTGGCAGCGGAAAAACCACCACTCTTTACGCCATTTTAAATATTTTAAATCGACCGGAAGTGAACATCGTGACCATTGAAGACCCAATTGAATACAATATGAAATATATTAATCAGGTTCAGATAAATCCATTAGCGGGAATCACTTTTGAAAGCGGATTGCGTTCGATACTCCGGCAAGACCCGAACATTATTATGGTTGGAGAAATTCGCGATGAAGAAACCGCCGAAATCGCCGTGCATTCGGCTTTAACCGGCCACTTGGTTTTATCCAGTTTGCACACCAATGACGCGGCAACCGCGATTCCACGTTTGATTGATATGAAGATACCGCCATTTTTATCCGCCGCGGTTTTAAATATGATTGTCGCCCAGCGTTTAATCAGAAAAATTTGTCTGGATTGCATCGGCTCGTTCGCGCCGTCGGAAGATTTGTTGAATTCCATAAAAAAACAATTAAAAGAATTAAATCTTGAATCCGAATTTAGGTCTCCGAAGATTTTATATCAAGGTAAGGGTTGTATGAGCTGCGGCAACACCGGTTATGCCGGCAGAATCGGTATTTTCGAAATTTTGAATATTGACGAAGATATTCGCAAGGAAATCATCAATCCTAATTTTTCTTTGGATAATTTGATAAAATTGGCGAAGGATAGAGGAATGATTACGATGTTCCAAGACGGATTGCGAAAATCCGAATTGGGAATGACAACTATAGAAGAAGTGCTTCGCGTAATACGCGAGTAGCGATGCGAATATACGAATTTACTAATGATACAAATAAGTAAAAGCAACGACAAAATTATTTATCCAGAGTTATCCTATGTTATTACGGGAATTTGTTTTAATATACACAATAACCGGTCAGAATTGTTAAAATAGATACAGAGGCAAAGAAAAAATTCGTATAATTCGTATTATTAGTATATTCGTATCGATACTATGAGGTTTCACTACATTGCATCACAATCCAACGGAAGAATAATTGAAGGCGACCACGAAGCCGAAAGCGCGGCCGAAGTTTTGGGTTTTCTCGCCAGTCAAGGATTAAAGCCAATTTCTTTAAAAGCGCCCAAAGAACTTTCAAAAACTAGTCGGTTTAAAATTTTTAGCCAAACAATTAACGTTGAAGATAAAGTTTTTCTCACTAAATATTTAGCTTTGATGTTAAGAGTCGGCACCGACCTTTTGAGGGCGGTTGATATTTTAATCGCTGATTTTGAAAAGCCGGCGCTTAAAGCTTTATTGATGGAAATCAGGACTTCATTGGAAAAAGGTCAGCCCTTTCATTCCGTATTTGTCAGATATCCAAAATTTTTTTCCTCGGTTTTTATCAATATGATTAAAGCCGGAGAAACTTCCGGAAATTTGGAACTTGTTTTCAACCAATTAAGCGTTGCTTTGCAAAAGGAGCAGGATTTAAGAAGACAGATTAAAGCGGCGGTCACTTATCCGATTATTCTTTTATCGGCTTCAGCCGCGATTCTTTTTCTCTTGGTGAGTTTCGCGCTTCCGAAAATCGCCAATATTTTTACGTCCGGAGGTTTTGAACCGCCGCTTTTTTCAAAAATCGTTTTTGCCATCGGCCTTTTTATGGGAAAATATTTTTGGCTTATTCTGATTTTTATAATTATTCTTTTGGTTAGCGCTTGGTTTTTCACAACCAAATCAATTATCGGAAGAAAACTTCTTTCAAGATTTATTGTAAGAACGCCGATTATCGGCGGAGTTCTTAAAAAAATTGCTCTACAGCGTTTTGCTTCAACTTTTTCAGCATTGCTTTCATCGGGATTGCCGATTCTTGATTCTTTGGAAATTACCGCTGATGCCGTCGGAAATGAAGAATTGAAAACTGGTTTGCGCAGGATAGCGCGGGAAGGAATTTCCAAGGGTTTGACCATTGGCGAAGCTTTCCGCAAGGAGCCGGTTTTTCCGAGAGTGGTGGTTAATCTAATGGCGATTTCTGAAAAAGCCGGTCATATGGAAAGTATTTTGACGACTTTAGCGGATTTTTACACTTCGGAAATAGAAACTGCCATTAAATCATTGGTTTCATTTTTGGAGCCGATTTTGCTTTTGGCTATCGGGCTTATCATTGGCACTATCGCTTTGTCGGTTATCGTGCCGATTTATCAACTTGTAGGACAATTTTAAATAATTCACAATTTTCAATTATCAATTTCCAATAAATTTACAATGAATCAATTTTTAATGTTTAAATTAATAATTAATGTTTGTAAATTATAAAATTGAAAATTCAATGAAAATTATAAATTGTAAATTGAAAATTAACAGCAAGGCATTCACTCTCATAGAGCTTTTAATAACAATCGGAATTATCGCGGTTGTGTCTACGGTCGCTTTTTTAA
>CAYOSD010000020.1:0-5836 GCA_964406565.1 uncultured Candidatus Saccharibacteria bacterium
AAAAAAAGTAAAATAATAAAAACAGAACAAGATAAATTAAAAGAAATGGGAATGGGAAAGCAGATGGCAAAAGAACAATTAAAAACGATAGAAATAGAAAACGATGAAGAAAATGTAATTATGGGGGCAATTAATTATCTTCATGAAGGATTTTCTTTTTTAAAGCAATCATCGGAAAAATGGGAAGAATTTTGTAAAACAGGCAAAACAACAATGAAAGTTCACTATATGTATATATTAAATTCAGATTCAGCAACTGCTAAAATTTTGGCAAAAGCTTATGAAAATGGCGATTATGAAGAATTTTCAAAAATTGCCCGCAATTTTTTCGAAAAAAATTTTTCTCAAGAATTAGATAAAAAAGTTAAAGAAATAAAACAACGAAAGGAATTAATTAAGAAAAAAAGACTCGAAAATTTTCTTAAAGAAGAACAAGAAAAAATAGAGCAAAAAGAAAAAGAAGAAGCTAAAAAAAGTTGGTCAGAAAAAAATAGCAACCTCCAAGAAGAAATAGAAAAATCAATACTTAAAGATCAAGGTAAATATATGAAATTAGAAGATTGAATTTTATAAACTTACAAAGCGAGGCGAGTTAATTCTCAAATTCTTGAGAATATTGGAATAAATAAAAAAAGAAAGAAGAAAATATAAAATAAAAAAATGAGATAATGAAATGGAATTAAATTTTAAACAAAAAGTTTTATTAATTATTGCGAAAATTCCCAAAGGAAAAACATTGAGCTATAAAGAAGTGGCGGAAAGAGCGGGTGTGCCGAAAGCATATCGCGCGGTGGGAAATATTTTGAATAAAAATTATAATCCGAAAATTCCTTGTCATCGCGTGATTCGTTCAGACGGTAAAATTGGCGGTTATAATAGGGGGATAAAACAAAAGAAACGATTATTGAAAAAAGAAAATTATTTATAAATTTATTTAATTTATGTGTGGAATTGTGGGATATATTGGTAAAAATAAGGCAGTTCCGATTTTAATTGAGGGTTTAAAGCGCTTGGAATATCGCGGCTATGATAGCGCGGGCGTGAGTGTTATTGATGATAAGGGAAATATAAAAACTGTAAAAAAAGTCGGCAGAATTGAAAATTTTGAAAAAGCGTTTAATCAAGAAAATCAGATTAATAGTTTCTGCGGCATCGCCCATACGCGCTGGGCGACTCATGGAATCGTTAATGAATTAAACGCCCATCCTCATTTTGATTGCGCAAAAAATATTTTTTTGGTTCACAATGGAATCATTGAAAATTATTCCGAGCTTAAGGAAAAACTGATTAAAGAGGGGCATAAATTTGTTTCTCAAACAGATACGGAAGTCGTCGCGCATTTGATTGAAAAATTTTTTGAGGATAATTTGGAAACAGCCGTAATTCAGGCCTTAAAAAATATTAAAGGCACTTATGGTTTGGCGGTGATTTCCCAAAAAGACCCGTATAAAATTGTTGTTGCCAAGAATTCTTCGCCGCTTATCGTCGGTTTGGGAGAAAATGAATTTATCGTCGCTTCCGACGCTTCGGCGATTTTAACTTACACAAAACAAGCGGTTTATTTGAACGACGGCGAAGTCGCGGTGATTAACCGGGATAAAATAAGTTTTATGGATTTGAATTATGAAAAAATACCAAAGAAATCCGAAATTTTGGACGGTAATTTAGAAAAAAATCAAAAGGGAAAATATCCGCATTATATGCTCAAAGAAATTTTCGAGCAGCCGGAGTCCTTAAAAAATTCAATGGTCGGTCGTCTTATTAAAAAAGAGGGGTTGGCTAAATTAGGCGGATTGGAAAATATTGAGAATAAGTTGAGGGAAATTGAAAGATTGATTATTGTTGGCTGCGGCAGCGCCTATTTGGCGGGACTGGTTGGAGAATATATGTTTGAAGAATATGCCGGTATTCCCACGGAAGTTGAACTGGCTTCGGAATTTCGTTATCGCAAACCGATTTTCAATAAAAATACCGCGCTTCTTTGTATTTCCCAGTCGGGTGAAACAGCCGATACTTTGGCGGCGCTTCAAGAAGCGAAAAGAAAAGGCGTTTTAACCCTCGGCATAGTCAATTCAGTTGGTTCGTCAATTGCCAGGGAGACCGATGTCGGAGTCTATAATCATATCGGCCCGGAAATCGGCGTGGCTTCCACAAAAGCTTTTACTTCCCAGCTTTGTGTTTTGGCTTTATTCGCTTTATTTTTAGGAAGGCAAAGGCAAATGTCCTTAGTGATGGGACAAAGAATCGCCAAAGAATTGGAGCGGTTGCCGATTTTAATTGATAAGGCCTTACAACAGGCGCCGGAGATTAAAAAAATGGCGAAAAAATACCATCAATTTAAAAACTTTTTGTTTTTGGGAAGAAAATACAATTATCCAATAGCTCTAGAGGGCGCGCTGAAACTTAAGGAAATTTCTTATATTCATGCCGAGGGATACGGCGCCGGGGAAATGAAGCACGGGCCTATTGCGTTGATTGATAAGAATTTTCCGACGATTGGCATCGCGCCGTCGGATAGCGTTTATGAAAAAATAATTTCTAATCTAGAAGAAATTAAAGCGCGTAAGGGACTGATTTTGGCTATTGCCACAGAAGGCAATAGCCAAATAAAAAAAATAACCCCCAATATCATTTATATTCCCAAAACATTGGAAATGTTAACGCCAATTTTATCCATTATTCCGTTGCAATTATTTGCTTATTATTGCGCGGTTTTCAACGGACGCGACGTCGATAAACCAAGAAATCTGGCGAAAAGTGTAACAGTGGAGTAAATAATTTTTATAAAAATAATGAATCAAATTAAAATTAAAAATAAACTAGTTGAATTTTCTAAATTGGAATTAGAAAAAAAGATAGATTTTTTGAGAGAAGCGATTGATGACGCGCAAAAAGAAGCGGCTAGCCATAAAGGTAGAATGAAATCGCGATATGACACTTTTAAAGAAGAAGCTCAAGCCGCGGTTGGTTCTTATGAAAAACAGCTTTTTGATATACGACAATTATTGTCTTTTATAAATGAAATACCGTTTGAAATTACCAATAAAATTAAATTGGGTTCAATTATTGAAACAAATAAAAATTAATTATTTTATTTCAATAGGAGTGTTGGATTCCATTGATATTAATGGAAAAAAATATTTATTGGTAAGCTCGGAATCTCCTATTAGCCAAATATTTTTAGGGAAAAAATTGGGAGATGAGTTTGAATTTAGAGGCAGAAAGATAAAAATAAAAAATGTTTTTTAAAGATAAAAATATTTATGTTTGAAACTTCAATAATAATCAGGACGAAAAATGAGGAAAAATGGATTGGAGAAAATTTAAAACGTTTAGCCAATCAAACTTATAAGAATTTTGAAATTATTATTGTTGATTCCGGTTCAACTGACGAAACTTTAAATATAATAAATAATTTTAAAGATTCATTAAATATTAAAGTTTTTAAAATAAGGCCGGAGGAATTTAGTTATCCTTTCGCGTTGAATTTTGGCGTTAAGCAATCTTTGGCTGAAAAGTATTTGGTTTTTTTAAGCGGACATTCTTTGCCGATTTCTAAAACATGGCTTGCGGACGGATTAAAAAATTTTACAGACGATAAAATAATGGGGGTCTACGGTTTTGTTTGGGTATTGCCGGACGGCTCTGTTTGGGAGAAATTGATTTTTAATGAATATCTTTGCAAGTTAAGAAATATTTTTAAAAAACAAATTATTATTAAACAAGGTGCGATGGGAGTGATGGGCTTTACAAATGCCATAATTAGAAAAGATTTATGGGGAAAAAGAAATTTTAATGAAGAATATGGCCTTGGCGGAGAAGACGGGGAATGGGCGAATTATTGGTTTCAAAAAGGATATCAGGCGATAAGAGATATTAAATTTTCCGTTTATCATTCTCATGGCCTTGATTATAAGCAGTTAAAACAGCAATGGGAGCATTGGCGTTCCTTAAACAGGCCGCAGCCGTTTAAGCCGTTAGATTTTAGAAAAAAGTAGATTTTGTGTTAAAATTAATCTATGTCCACATTTTTAATTTCACTTCCAATATTTTTTAATTGTTTTAAGCGGGTGGCTTTTGAAAAAATTCAGAATAGCAACAGATGATTAGGTACATATTTTAAATATTTTGTTAGTTTCTTATTTATAATTGCGCCGATTATATTTTATTTTATTAAATAATGATAATTTCCAATTTTCAAAATTTAGCTAAAAATTCTCTTCGTAAAAAAGCGCTTTTGATTGCCGAAGCGGGATATGAGGCGATTGATATTTCCCGCCTGATTTATCAAAGGGTAAAACTTAAAGAAGGTCAGCTAATTGTCAATTTTGCTTCTATTGATAGAAGCAAAAAATTGAAATTAAATCTAAATGATTATAAAAGAGTTTTTCTTGTCGGTATTGGCAAGGGTTCGGCGTTGGCAAGCGCGGCATTGGTAAAAATTTTAGGAGATAAATTAAGCGGTGGAATCGCTTTAGATATTTCAAATGTTAAGTGTCAGATGTCAAATGTTAAATGTTTCCAAGGTACCCATCCTCTTCCCTCTGAGCAAAATATCAAGGCTACACAAGAAATAATTAAATTAGCGAAAAGTTTAAATAAAAACGATTTATTGATTACATTTATTTGCGGCGGCGGTTCGGCGTTAATGTGCGGTTCGGAAAAAGAATTAAAGCATTCGCAGGAGATTTTTAAGCATTTAACCGAAGCCGGCGCCGATATTTTTGGATTAAACACTGTCAGAAAACATTTGTCGGAAGTTAAGGGCGGAGGATTGGCAAAAATGGCTTATCCGGCGAAAGTCGTTTCTTTAATCGTATCGGATATTTGTGGCAATGATTTATCTTTTATCGCTTCGGGTCCGACGGTTTACGATGAAACAACGAATAAAGATGCGGAAAAAATTTTGAAAAAATACGATCTTGAGCCAAAGAAATTTCATTTTCATGAAAACCTAAAAGAGAAAAAATATTTTAAAAAAGTTAAAAACATTCTTTTTGTCTGCAATCAGGACGCGATAATGGAAATGTTGAAAAAATCCGAAGAATTGGGTTTTAAGGTTAAAATTCATTCTTTGGCATTGCAGGGCGAAGCAGGCAATGTTTTGTGGCCGATGGTTAAAAAAAATGAGAGGGGTCGAGTAATTTTGGCGGCCGGCGAAACAACGGTCAATTTAAAAAATCGACCAAAGGGCAAGGGCGGTAGAAACACAGAAGCAGTGCTTGGAGCTTTGGTAAAAATTGAAAATTTAAAATTTAAAATTGAAAATTCAGTTATAATGTCTTTCACTTCCGATGGCCGCGATAATACCGAGGCTGCCGGAGCGATTGGAGACTTTCTGACTTTAAAAAATGCTGAAAAATTAGATATAAATCCCCACTATTTCTTGAAGCAAAATAAATCTTTTGAATTTTTTGACAAAACCGGCGATTTAATTTACGCTAAAAAAAGATGTTTTAATGTGGCTGATTTGATGATAATATTAAAAGCATGAAATATTTTATAAAAAAATTAAATGAAGTCGGAATTAAAGATGTTGCCGAAGTCGGAGGGAAAAACGCGTCTCTCGGCGAAATGATTCAGAATTTGACTCCAAAAGGGGTGAAAATTCCGGGTGGATTTGTGGTGACGGCCGATGCTTATAGATTCTTTTTAGAAGAAACCGGATTAAAAAAATTCATCAAAAATACGCTTAACGGATTAAACACAAAAAATTTAAAAGATTTATCAAAACGAGGCAAACTTATTCGTGAAACAATTAAAAAATCCGAATTTCCGGAAGAATTAAATCAAGAAATTATTAAAGCGTATAAGCAAATGGAAAAAGAATACGGCA
>CAYOSD010000020.1:5936-7989 GCA_964406565.1 uncultured Candidatus Saccharibacteria bacterium
TCTTTTGCCGGCGAACATGATACTTATTTAAACATTCGCGGCGTGGAAGAAGTTTTAAAATCGGTGAAATCGGCGATGGCTTCGCTTTTTACCGACCGCGCCATTTCTTATCGCGTTGATAAAAAATTTGACCATTTTAAGGTGGCTCTTTCCGTCGGTGTTCAGAAAATGATTCGTTCAGATTTAAGCTGTTCCGGTGTAATGTTTACATTAGACACTGAATCTGGTTTTCGCGACGTTGTTTTAATAAATGGTTCCTGGGGGCTTGGAGAAATGATTGTTCAGGGAGAAGTGACACCGGATGAATTTCTTGTTTTTAAGAAAACATTGGATAAATCTCCAAATGCGATAATCAGTAAAAAACTTGGCATTAAAAATCAAAAAATGATTTATTCGGAAGGCAAGGGAGTCTCTATAAAAAACACGAAAATCATTTCAACTTCACAAAAGGAAAAAGAATCTTTTGTTTTATCTGATAAAGAAATTTTACAATTGGCGAAATGGGGAGTTTTGATTGAAGAGCATTATTCAAAAAAATATAAAAAATGGATGCCGATGGATATGGAATGGGCGAAAGACGGCAGAACAGGAGAATTGTTTATTGTTCAGGCGCGTCCGGAAACAATTCACGCTTTGAGAGATTTTTCAAAAATAAAAGAATATATTTTGGATAAGTCAAATGTCAAAGGTCAAATATTAAAGGTTATTGTTAAAGGTGCTTCTGTCGGAAGTAAAATCGCAACTGGAAAAGCGCATATTATTTTAGATGCGAAAAATGTCGGGCAGTTTAAGGCGGGAGAAATTTTGATTACTGATATGACTGATCCCGATTGGGAGCCGATTATGAAAATAGCGGCGGCGATTATTACCGATAAAGGCGGACGCACGAGCCATGCGGCAATTGTAAGCCGCGAGCTTGGCATTCCTTGCATTGTTGGTTCGGAAAACGCCACTAAAAAAATTAAAACCGGCCAGATGATTACGGTTGATACCACGGGCAGCGAGGGTTTTGTTTATGACGGCGCGTTGAAATTTAAAATTATTGAACACAATATTAAGAAATTCCTGAAGCCAAAGACTAAAATAATGATGAATATCGCCACGCCGGAAACCGCTTTTGAAAAATCTTTTTTGCCGAATGACGGAGTGGGATTGGCGAGAGAAGAATTTATTATTGCGGGCGATATCGGAGTCCACCCAAACCTCATTCTTGATTTTGAAAAAATCAAGAAGAGGAATTTTCAATTTCCAAATCCCAATTTTCAAATAAATTCCAAATTCAAAAATACTAAATATTTAAAACAAATTATAAGAGAAGTAGAAAAGCGGACTGTTGGTTATAAAGATAAAACTCAATTTTATGTTGATAAATTAGCTTATGGTATCGCTAAAATCGGCGCGGCGTTTTATCCGAAACCGGTGATTGTGAGATTTTCCGATTTTAAAACCAATGAATATCGGACGCTTATCGGCGGCGAGTTATACGAACCGCAGGAGGAAAATCCGATGATCGGCTGGCGTGGCGCTTCGCGTTATTATCATCCGAATTTTTCAGAGGCGTTTGTTTTGGAATTAAAAGCAATGAAAAAAGTCCGCGAGGAAATGGGCTTGGATAATGTGGTGGTAATGGTGCCGTTTTGCAGAACACCAGAAGAAGGCAAAAAAGTTATTGAAATAATTAAGAAATTCTTAAATCTTAAATCTTTAATCTTAAATCATCTTAAAATCTATGTGATGTGCGAAATTCCTTCCAATGTTGTTTTAGCCGATGAATTTTTGGAAATTTTTGATGGAATGAGCATCGGTTCAAACGATTTGACGCAATTAACCGTTGGTATTGACCGCGACGGCAATGAAATGATTCGCAATATCACAAATGAAAACGACGCGTCGGTAAAAAAATTGATTTCAGAAGTTGTTAAAAAATGCCACGCCAAAAAGAAATACATTGGTATTTGCGGTCAAGCGCCGTCGGATATTGAAGGCTTCGCCGAATTTTTAGTGGAAGAGGGCATTGAAAGTATATCGCTTAATCCAGACACAATTATTAAAA
>CAYOSD010000021.1:0-2297 GCA_964406565.1 uncultured Candidatus Saccharibacteria bacterium
TATCAATTTACAATTTTCAATAAATTTTCAATGAGTCAATTTTCATTGGAAATTGAAAATTAGAAATTGAAAATTGGAGCTCCCAATGCGGAGCATTGGCTGAGCGACCGAAGCCCTCGTCAATGTCAGCGATAACTATAATCGTTCTAAGGTGAATTGATTGCTTTAGTAAAATTCGGCTATATGCTGGAATATCTGGTGCATCCGAAACTACTATGGTATAATACGACCATAGAAATATGATTAAAAATATACCAAGTAAAAAAGTTATCGGTGCAGACAATCAGCAGGAAAGATTAAAAATGGCAGGTTGGATTTCAGGTTTTACGGATGGTGAAGGATGTTTCACGATATCTGTAATAAAAAATTCAACTACTCGATTTGGCAAACAGATTTTTCCGGAATTTGTAATTACGCAAGGCGAAAAAAGTTTAGATGCTCTTTATAAAATCAAAAATTATTTTAATTGTGGCAGTATCGTATTAAATAAACGCTACGATAATCACAATGAGCATCTTTATCGCTATTGCGTTAGGTCAATTTCGGAATTACAAAATAAAATTATTCCATTTTTTGAAGAATATACGCTTAAAACTTATAAACTAAATGATTTTAAAATATTTAAAAAAGTCATTAAATTTATGATTAAAAAGCAGCATTTAACAAATGAAGGATGGAAAAAAATTTTAAAACTTGCAAGTAAAACAAATCGAAAGAAAAAACGTTTTTAAAATCCTCAGAGACTATATGCCGAACTTCAATTTTTTATTGGAGAAGATATAGTCCGAACTCTATGGCGACATGGAGAGATAAACAGAAATGTTCTATCCGATTCTAGATTCTAATTTCTAAATTCTAGATTCTGTAACACAATTGAGCGCAATTCCTTTCCGGGTAAGTTCCGGAGCGCACGAATGGTATAACGACTGGAGAACTGTCTCAACGAAGAGCTCGGTGAAAATGCGATTCCCGTGAAGACGCGGGATACCTGCAACGGGACGAAAAGACCCCGGGAGCTTTACTGCAGCTTGATATTGTTTTTAGAGTTTTAATGCGTAGCGTAGTGGGGAGCCTTTGAAGTTTCGCTTTCGGGCGGAGCGGAGGCGTCAATGAAACACCCATCTTTAAAATTTTAAAGACTAACCTTGGCGGCAAAAACGACAGGGAACAGTGTCTGGCGGGCAGTTTAAATGGGGCGTTTTCCTCCAAAAAAGTAACGGAGGAGTTTATTAAGGTCGGCTAGGAGCGGATGGAAATCGCTCTCGTCGTGTAAACGCACAAGCCGGCTTAACTGCAAGGCCTACAAGCCGCGCAGACGCGAAAGCGGAAGTTAGTGACCCGACAATTCTTTATAGAAAGGTTGGAGACACCGGATAAAAGCTACCCCGGGGATAACAGGCTAGTGTTGCCCGAGAGTCCTTATCGACGGCAACGCTCGGCACCTCGATGTCGGCTCATCACAGCGCGGGGGTGAAGAAGCTCCCAAGCGTTTGGCTGTTCGCCAATTAAAGTGATACGTGAGCTGGGTTCAAACCGTCAAAAAAGAACCCTTTACGACAATCGAACACGGCGGCTTCCAATAGTAATATTGGAATGCATAAATCCCACACATAAAATATTATGTGGTGGGATAAATCGACTCATATCGGTGAATTCCTAATATTGATTTTTAACCTGTCAGATGTTAGGATAATATCGAGGGAAGTTATGTATTCAGTATATATTAACCCCGTAGAGACTTCTCCGACGTATGTCGGAGAGATAAAATCTTTAAAGATTTTATAAAACGTCGATCTTCTTTATAAAAATAAAGAAGGTGGTATAGTCCAAACAATTAGTAATAATTGAAAACATGCGTGAGACAGGTTGGTCTCTATCTGTTGCAGGCGTTGATGTTTGAGGGAAGTTGCGATTAGTACGAGAGGACCATCGTGAACAAACCTCTGGTCTACCGGCTTTGCCACCAGGTGAAGCGCCGGGTAGCTATGTTTGGCAGGGATAAGCGCTGAAAGCATCTAAGCGCGAAGCCTTCCCCAAGATTAGACATCAATCCCACACATAATTTTATGTGGGGGATCAAGACTCGTGGAAGACTACCACGTTGATAGGCTTTAGGTGTAAGCACAGTAATGTGTTCAGCCAAGAAGTACTAATAAGTCGGATTTTCTTCTAAAAAATTCAGGATTCAAAAAGTTGGACAACAAACGCGCCAAGATTTTTACCCCGCACCTTTGAAAGATTGTGTTTTTTACAAACGCTGTTAATAAAAGGAAGTCTGTTTTCACAAATTGTATATT
>CAYOSD010000021.1:2397-7963 GCA_964406565.1 uncultured Candidatus Saccharibacteria bacterium
TTGTGAATGAGTTTATTCTGTAAAGAAAAACAAACTGGCGTTTGCCATCTTTCAAAGGTGACGGGGTTTATTTGCTGGTAACAAGTTATGTGGGGGGTGAACCACTCCTTCCTCCCGCACTGAAATTTTCTATACTGATTTCCGGGTGATTTAACTTGTTGTGATCTACTCGTTCCCATTCCGAACACGACAGTAAAAGTAACAAGTCCTGATGATACTTAGGGTTTCGACTCTTGGGAAAGTAGGGTTTGCCCGGATATCAATGCAGAAAATTTAGTGCGGGATAGGTTATTACCAGCATATAATAAACCCCGTCACCCTTGAAAGATTGTGTTTTTTATAAACGCTGTTAATAAAAGGAAGTCTATTTTCATAAATTGTATATTTTGTGAATGAGTTTATTCTGTAAAGAAAAACAAACTGGCGTTTGCCATCTTTCAAGGGTGCGGGGTAAAAGTTTTGGCGTTTTTTGTTTTTGCGAATTTTTCGATTATTTGTTATTCTATTTATATGGGCAAGCGTTTGATTAAACAAATTATTTACGGTGTCGGTTATTTAACCGTTCTTTTTTTGATTTTATTGGTAATTTATTTTATTTGGCTGAAAGCGGCGCCGACTTGTTTTGATAATAAAAAAAATCAAAATGAAGCTGGCGTTGATTGCGGCGGGCCATGCGCAGCTTGCGAAATAAAAACTTTGTCGCCACTTCAATCAACTTGGAAGAATTATTTTTCTATTAACAATAAGGCGGTTTTATCGGCGCAAATCAGAAATTCCAATTCAACTTACGGCGCTAATCGTTTTTCTTACGTTTTTGATATTTATAATAAAACAGGCGCGAAGATAAAAACCATTTCCGGCAATTCTTTAATTTACGCGTCGGAAATAAAATATATTTTTGAATCGACTGAAATAAATTATTCGGATATCGGCGAAATTAAAATTTCATTTTCTGATGTTCAATGGCTAGTTGATAATAAATTTTTAAAACCCAAAACGCAAATTAGGGAGAAATTGGTTAAAATCGGAGATAGCGGAAAAGGAGTGGAAGTGAGCGGATATATTGTTAATGGCAATCCTTATCCTTTAAGAAAAGTAAGATTTGTCGGATTTTTAGCGACTTCAAATAATATTAAAATAAGCGTTTCCAAAACAGAATTGGACAATTTGAAGGCTTTTGAAGAAAGATATTTTAAAATAATTTTTCCGAAAGATATCGGTTTGATTTCTTTGAGCGCGTCTTCGGAATTGAGTTTTATTTTAGCCGACCCGAACAGAACGGAAATATATATTGAGGCGTTGCGTTAATTATGGATAAATTTAATAAACCCCCACACCAAACGAAGTTATGGTGTGGGGGTAAACCCTATAATCCCCAGGAGGTGGAAGAAAAAATTTACAAGCTTTGGGAAGAAAGCGGTTTTTTTAATCCGGATAATTTACCGAAAACAGATAAGGGACCATTTGTCATCTGTCTTCCGCCGCCTAATGTAACCGGCAGTTTGCATTTGGGGCATGCGTTGAATGTCACTATCCAAGATATTTTAATTCGTAAAAAAAGAATGGAGGGTTATAAGGCGCTTTGGATTCCGGGCACTGACCATGCCGGCATTGCCACTCAAAACGTTGTTGAAAAAATGTTAAAAAAAGAAGGAATTAGTCGTCATCAGCTTGGGAAAGAAAAATTTCTTGAGAAAGTTTGGGAATGGAAAGAAAAATACGGCGGAATTATTTTGGGACAGCTTAAAAAAATCGGCGCTTCTTGCGACTGGTCAAGAACCGCTTTCACAATGGACGAAAATTACAGCAAGGCGGTTAAAGAAGCGTTTAAGCATTATTACGATAAGGGGTGGATTTACCAAGGAGAAAGGATTGTTAATTGGTGTTCAAGATGCGGGACCAGTTTGTCGGATTTGGAATTGGAATATGTAGAAGAAAAAGGAAAGCTTTATTATATAAAATATCCGATAAAAAAATTATCAAATTTTATTGTTGTTGCTACCACTCGGCCGGAAACTATGCTGGGAGATTCTGCAGTTGCTGTTAATCCTAAAGACGAAAGATATAAAGAATTAATTGGACAGAATGTTCTATTGCCGATACAAAATAGAGAAATTCCGATTGTCGCGGATGATTTAGTGGAAAAAGAATTTGGCACCGGAGCGGTAAAAGTCACTCCGGCTCATGATTTTAATGATGCTCAAATAGGGGAGAGAAATAATTTACCGATTTATAAAATAATTAATGAAAGGGGTAAAATGACCGAACTGGCAGGTTCTATTTGTGAAGGATTGAAAGTTTTGGAATGTCGCAACAAAGTAATAGAAAAATTAAAAGAATTAAATTTATTGGAGAAGGAAGATGATTATACTCATAGCGTTGCCAAATGTTACCGTTGTAATGGCACAGTTGAACCGTTGCCGTCTCTTCAATGGTTTGTGAAAATGAACGAGTTGGCTAAGCTCGCCATTAAGGCGGTGGAAAGTGGCGAAATAAAATTTCATCCAGAAAAATGGGGAAAAGTTTATTTGGATTGGCTTAAAAATATAAAAGATTGGTGTATATCTCGGCAGATTTGGTGGGGGCATAAAATTCCATTAGAGGGCGTGGAAGATGTCTTGGATACTTGGTTTTCTTCGGCGTTGTGGCCGTTTGCGACTCTTGGTTGGCCTGTTTCCAATAATTTAAAAGAATTTTATCCAACGCAAGTTTTATCAACGGCTAGAGATATTATCAATCTTTGGGTGGCGAGAATGGTATTTTCCGGAATAGAATTTATGGGTAAAGTTCCGTTTAGCGATGTTATAATCCACGCCACTATTTTAACGAAAGAAGGGAAAAGAATGTCTAAATCGTTGGGCACTGGCGTTGATCCAATAGGTTTAATTGAAAAATACGGAGCAGATGCGACTCGTTTCGGCTTGATTTGGCAGTCAATGGGCGGTCAGGATATTCATTGGGCGGAAGAACACGTAATGGCGGGTAAAAAATTTTGCAATAAATTATGGAATATCAGCCGGTTTGTATTAAAACAAACCGAAAACTTCAATTTCCAATTTCCAATTTCCAATAAATTTTCAAATTTAAATTTATCAAAAGAAGATGAAGAAATTTTAGAAAAATTGGAACAAGTGAAAAAAACTATAAATAAAAATATTGACGAATATAATTTTGGTCAAGCATTGCATACACTTTATGATTTTATCTGGCACGATTTTGCCGACGTATATATTGAGTATTCTAAAGATAAAAACTCGGCAGAAACGCTTTATACTTTGTATTTTATACTTCATACTATTTTAAAACTCCTCCATCCCTTTATGCCGTTTATAACTGAAGAAATTTGGTCGCATTTGCCGATAGAAAATAAACCCCGACGTAAAGTCGGGGCTCCGACCGAAGCGTCGGAGATGTTAATTATAGAAAAATGGTGATTTTTGCGATTTTACTCGGCGTTCTGCCGTCATTAATTTGGCTAATTTTCTTTTTAAAAGAAGACCTCCATCCGGAGCCAAAAGGCATATTGGCGCGAATTTTTATTTACGGTTCTTTTACCGCTTTGATGGCGGTCGTTTTCCAATATTTTTTTCAGGATATTTTAAATTTTTTTAAAATAGGCGAATATGCTTTTATTTCTTTTTTTATTTTTGCCGCTGTTGAAGAAATTTTAAAATTTACGATTGTTTATATAACCGTTAATAAGAAAGATTTTTTTGACGAACCGGTTGACGCGATGATTTATATGATAACCGCGGCTTTGGGATTTGCGGCTTTGGAAAATATATTTATCGCTTCCAATGGTTTGATATTCGGTGATTTTAAAAACGGAGAACTTTTTAGCATTTTGACAATTCGGTTTGTCGGCGCTACCTTATTCCACGCTTTGGGTTCGGGTATTGTCGGTTATTATTGGGCAAAAGGAAAATGGAAAAAGGAAAATGGAAAATGGTCCGCCAGCTGGCGGATGGAAATTATCAAAGGTCTTGTGATAGCGACTTTCTTGCATGCTGTTTTTAATTATTCTATAATTATATTTAAAGACGCGAACATCTTGATTTATCCGCTGATTTTTTTAATAATTATCGCGTTGGTCGTTTTTAAAGATTTTGAGAGGATAAAAATATAAAATGAATCCCCACACCATAACGAGTTCTAAATTATGTTCTATGTGTATATACTAAAAAGCAGAAAAAATAGTAAATTATATTTTGGATATACAAATAATTTAATTAAAAGATTAAAAGAACATAATTTAGGGTTGGTTAGGTCAACTAAGTCTAGAATTCCATTATATTGCGTTTATTATGAGGCTTATGCCTCAAAAGAAGATGCTGTAAAACGGGAACATAATTTAAAACTGCGAGCGAAGGCTTTAAGACAGTTAAAAATTAGAATTAACTTTAGTCTTAAGTCATAAACTCGTTTGGTGTGGGGATGAACGAGAAAGATTTTTTTTCAAAATTAGCCGGTGTTGGACCGGATGGTAAATTTTCCGATTTTTCAAATGGTCGGCGAAGTTCTGATTCAAACGGAAACGGAACAAGGAAAAATTTTTATAAACAAGAAAACGACGATAATAAAAATAAAACAAATTCAAAAATGGACAACAAAGATTTAAAAATAAATAATAACAATAAAGAAGAAGAATTAGATAATAGCGTTGAAGAAGAAGGACAATTGGCAGTTGACGTTTATTCTACGGAAACAAGTTTTGTTATAGAGTCGGCGATTGCCGGCGTGAAAGGGGAGGATATAGACGTTTCCATTACTATTGACTCGGTTGCGATTAGGGGCAAGCGTTCAAAAGAAGACAAAGAAGTTGATAAAGAATATCTTTATCAAGAATGTTTTTGGGGAAGATTCAGCCGCACTGTTATTTTACCTCATGAAATTGATGCCGATAGGGCGGTTGCTTCTTTTAAAAACGGAATTTTAAAGATAATTCTTCCTAAAATTATTCGCGATAAGCCTAAAAAATTAAGAGTGAGATTTGATTAAAACATTTTCTTCAAAGGAAACGCAGAAAATTGCCGTTTTGCTGGCTCGGGAAATTTTAAAACAAAAAAACCCTTTTTTTAAAAAACAGGCGTTAATTTTGCTTTTAAGTGGTGATTTAGGCGCCGGTAAAACGACTTTTATTCAAGGATTTTTACGCGGGTTGAGAGTTCGTAAAAAAATTACCAGCCCGACATTTGTTTTATTTAAAAGATTTAAGATTAAAGATTTAAGATTTAAGAATATTTACCACATTGATTGTTATCGCATACACGAGCTGAAAGATATTCAGGACATTGGCATTAAAGAAATTTTAAATAATCCTCAAAATATCGTTTTAATAGAATGGCCGGAAAGAATTAAGCGCATATTGCCTAAAAATGCTATAATAATAAAATTAAAATACGGCAAAAAAGAAAACGAGAGAAATATAATATTAGGAAGCAGGAAACAGTAACTAGTAACTAGTAACTAGTAATCAGTAAACAGGAATCAAGGAATCAGGGGTTATTTTTATTAAATTATATGATATAATATTTATAAAAGAGCTGCAGAATACAGATAATTTACA
>CAYOSD010000022.1:0-7747 GCA_964406565.1 uncultured Candidatus Saccharibacteria bacterium
ATTGGAGGGGGTGAAAGTTAAGCAGAAGACAACACAACCAAATCAAAGACCGGGAGAAGCTTTTAAAGATACAAAAACAGTTGAACGCAATGATGTTGTAATAAAAGTAAAATTGGCTGGGAAAGATAAGGATATTACAAGCCAAGCAAAAAACTTTACTTTAAAAAATAACGCAAGTATAGATGGAACCAAAAAAGAAACACTAGCCGAAGTGGCTTACTTAAAAAATGAGGGCGCATCAACTGGCAAGTTTAATCCAAATTTGGTTATTATTACATCTGGTACAGATGGTCAACACGAAGCGGGTAAGAATAGTCATGCAAGTGGCAATAAAGTTGATTTGCGCGCAAATCAACAAATGAGCAATTATATTGAAAGTGTGCCATCTGGATGGAAAAAATTAAATAAAGGTGATAATAAAGGTGATAATAAAGGTGATATGGGGGGTAAATGTTTTGAAAACGAATGTTATTTGTCGCCAAGGGGGGCTATATATAATAAAGAAAAAGATCATTGGGATATTTTAGTAAAATAAAAAATAGTCAAGAAAAAAATATTCATTATAATCGGCGTTAGTTTGGGAATTATCGCCATCGGAATCATTCTTTAATTACATTGATTTTACCTTTTTAATATGATATATTATTAAATTATTAAATATGAATACCATTACTATTTCTAAAAAAGAATATCAAGACATTACCTGTCGCCAAGCTTTTTTTGAGGAAGAGTTAAATTTTTTAAAAAAAATTGTCTTAGAAACAGAGGAAAATTTTATTCAACCTGCGGTATTGCGTCGTTGGGAACGAATTAGTTCTGCCGTTGATTGTGGGAAAGGACAATCCTTTGTTTCTGTAAAAGATATGAAGCGATGGTTAAAAAAGCTTTAAATTCATTTTAATTATGAGAGAAGGTTTACATCGCGATATTTTAAAAATTATTTATTCGCCGCAGATTGAAGACACACTTCGGCAATTTAAAAGAGGAAACCAAAATTTTTTTAATAGAACAGAAAAACAAATACTTAAAATTCTCAAAGAGCCGAATATTGGCAAACCCCTCCGCTACACTTTAAAGAATCGTCGACGTATTCATATCGGTTCTTATGTTTTGGTTTATGAATTTCATCAAGGCGAATTGCGTTTTTTAGACATTGATCATCACGATAGAATTTATAAGAAATTCAAGTAATTTTTTTAAATTAAATAATAAAAGTAATTAGGCAAAACAGTAATTGTGGTAAATTAGAAAAATGATAAAACAAAAAAAAACAATCCGTTTTATTCGCCAATGGGCGGAGGCGGACAATACAGGAAATACAGGATGAGATTTTTAGAAAAATGTCCGTTGATAAAAAATTAAGACTGGCCTTTGATTTAAATCATTTAATAAAAAGAATTGCGGAGGATAGCATTAAAGAACAATATCCGAAAGCCGATAATACTTTTATTAATAATAAATTGCGCGAAAGGATTAAATAAAAAATGACAAAGAAAAAAATATTCATCATCATCAGTATCGCATTGGGGATTGTCGCCATAGGAATCAACATCTAATTATATTGATTTTTGTCTTTTAAATATGGTATATTTTAGATATGAATACTCTAATTTTAGAAAAAAAAATTCAAAAAATTGCGGAAAAAACGGCGCAAAAAGTTGTTTTAAAAATGTTTCAGAACATATTTGAAGAAAAAAAGACAGACATAGATTCGTTATCCTTATTAGTTCAAAAAGGCGGCAGTTTTAATTTTTTATTTAATGAACCGAATTTATATTCCATAAAGGATATTAAAAAATAAGCCAATATTTTATGAAAAAGGGTGATATAGTTTTGGTGAGTTTTCCTTTTACTGATTTTGATAATTCAAAATTAAGGCCAGCCGTTGTTTTAATTTCGGAAAATAATTATGGCGATGTTTGTTTGTGTTTTATCACTTCTAAAATAATAAATGGGAAGGATTCAATAATTATTAACAAAAACGATAATAATTTTCAAAAAACCGGATTAAAAGTTGATTCTACGATAAGAGTCGGTAAAATCGCAACCTTAGAAAAGAAAATAATTGTCGGCAAAATCGGTTCTATCTCAATAACGCATATGAAAGTTTTAAATAAGATTTTAAGAGAAATTTTTTATTTATAATAATCAATGACCAAGAAAAAAATATTTATCATAATCGGCGTTGCGTTGGGAATTATTGCTATAGGAATCGGCGCGTATTTCGCTTACAAAAAATCCAAGGAAATTTTGACGCCCGGAGTCGGAGTTGAGCAAGCGGGAGAATTTGGAATCGCGTCCGGAACCGGCGAAAAGAAAAAATTGCAGATTGTGAGCGACCAGCCGGTCTTTGATTATTGGGCGACTGGCGGACCATTGGTTTTTATACAAGACCAGACGTCAAAAACGGTTTCCGTTGTCGCAAAGCCCGCTACCACTACTACTTCTACTATTGCATCAACAGCAACATCGTCTCTTGCTAGTTTGGAAAAGCAAGTTTTTTATTTTAATCAAAGTGGCCAAATTTTTAGAGCAAAGGAAGGGGAGGACGAAATGGTGAGCGATAGGACTTTTGAAAATTTGCAAAAGATAGAGGCGGATAAAGACGGCTTAAACGTAATTGTGAAATATGGCAGTTTAACTTCGTCGCAACTTGAGCTTTTTAGTTTAGTTTCAAAAATGTGGCAGCCGTTGGAAAAAGTTTCTGCTGCGACATTTTCTCCGGATGGAGCAAAAATCGCTTATCTTGAAATCGGAGCGAAATTAACAAGCAATTTAATGGTTAGGGATTTAGTGGGCAAGAAAAAACAAACAACGAAGATTTTTTCTTTGACGCAAAAGGATTTTGATTTAAAATGGTTTGATAACGATAAAATAATTTTGGCTCAAAAGCCGTCGTATTTATACGGAAGCGAATTTTTCAGCGTTGATATTAAAAATAAAATAATAAATTCGTTTATTTCCGGCAACGGTTTGATGCTTAATTGGGCGAAAGATAATGGCGAATTCGGCTTAAAGTTTGAAAGCAATATTAAGGGCGCTAATGGGGAATTAAGTTTGATTGATAAAAGCGGCGTGAGGCGCGCCGATATGGGCTTTTCCACTTTGCCGGATAAATGCTCAATCGGATTGGCGAAAATTTATTGCGCTATTCCGCAGTCATACACTAGTTTTCAAGAGCCGAAATTACCGGATGAATATTTGAAACGGGCGGCTTATTCAACGGACGCGATTTATGAAATTGACATTAATCAAAATACTTTCAGCGGGATTTACACAGAAGCCGAGCCGGCTTTGGATGCCGAACATTTTACGCCGTTTGATAATCAGTTGCTGTTTGTGAATAGATATGATAATAAGGTTTATAGTTTAGCGTTATAAAAGTATCGATGCGAATATACGAATGATGCGAATTATACGAATATTTTGAGCAATGTATATTTATTTGTATCATTCGTAAATTTGTATATTCGTATCGATACTCATTTATGAACTTATGAAGAATGAAAAAACATTGGTAATAATAAAACCGGACGGGATTCAAAGGTCTTTGGTGGGAGAAATTATAAGGCGATTAGAAAAGGTTGGTTTGAAATTGGTGGCCGTTAAAATGGTTATTCCGGATAATGATTTTATTGAAAAGCATTACACGATTGACCCGGAATGGCGGCGGATAACCGGTGAGAAAACAATTAAAAGTTATCGCGACAAGGGGTTAAAGCCGCCGCATGACGACCCTTATAAAATTACGGAAATTATTCTTAATAATTTGAAAAAATTTATGTGTTCCGGACCGGTGATTGCTATGGTTTGGCAGGGAGTTCATTCCGTTAAAATCGTGAGAAAATTGGTTGGAGGCACCGAGCCGTTCACTTCTGATGTTGGGACGATTCGCGGCGATTTTGTTTTAGATTCTTATCAATTATCGGACACTGATGGAAGGGCGATTCGTAATTTAATTCACGCTTCGGGTTCTATTGAAGACGCGGGAAAAGAAATAAAATTATGGTTTAAGTCGGAAGAAATAATAAAATACAAACTTATTTCCGAAAAGATTTTATATGACGTGAATTTGGACGGGATATTGGAGTAAGAAAAAAAAGGGGGGGGTTGACATTTATTTGAGGGAGAGTAATATATAAACAATTCCGCAGACAAGAGGCATCTAACCCTCCTCCGCTAAAGCTATGGAGGGCGCAGTAAGACCTCTCGAGGATAATGTATTTTTTGTCTGCGGCCTTAAAAGCCGTTTTTTATTTAAAATGCTTACTAAGTCTCAAAAATTACAACAAATAGAAGAGAGTAAGGATATGCTTAAACAGAGCCGAATTTTGGCTTTTGTTGATTTTAGCGGGACAACTGTTGAGGATATAAAAAAATTGCGCCGTTTATTGAGCTCCGTCGGAGCGAAACTGAAAGTTTTCAAAAAGAAACTTTTAAGAATTGCTTTAAAAGACAGTGGATTTGATTTTGACCCGGAGCAGTTTGATTTACAGGTTGGAACTGTTTCTAGCCAAGGGGATATTTCCGAGATTGCCGGTTTGATTTATAAATTTTCTAAAGAAATAAAAAACAAGAAGTTTAAGATTTTAGGCGCGTATGATTTAGCGGAAAAGAATTTATTTGACGCTGCAATGGTGACGCGGATTGGTCAGTTGCCACCGAGAGAAGTATTATTAGGACAATTGGTTGGAATGTTAGTTGCGCCGATGAGAATGTTTTTATATGTGTTAAACGAGAAATCTAAAATGGTCGAAAAATAAATTAGGAATTAGGAACTAGTAAATAGGAACTAGGGAATAAAAAATAAAATAAAAATATGGAAAAATTTAAAGATATAATTGAAAAAATTGAAAAATTAACGGTTGTTGAATTGGCGGAATTGGTTAAAACATTGGAAGAAAAATTCGGTGTTTCAGCTTCTGCGATGGCTGTTGGCGGAGGAGCGGCGGTGGGGAGCGAAGAAGTGGTGGAAAAAACTTCTTTTGATGTTATTTTGAAATCAGTTGGAGACCAGAAAATAAATGTCATCAAAGTCGTCAAAGAAGCGACCGGACTTGGTTTAAAAGAAGCCAAAGATTTGGTTGAAGGCGCGCCGAAACCGGTAAAAATAGGAATGAAAAAAGATGAAGCCGAAGAATTAAAAAAGAAATTGGAAGAGGTGGGAGCGGTGGTTGAATTGAAGTAAAACAAAAAACGCCTTGATCCCACACATAAATTTATGTGTGGGATTGAAAGAGGCGTTTTTTGTTTGTAAGATAAATTTATGGATGCTTAGTTCAGTGGCAGAACGCTTCGTTCACATCGAAGAGGTCGCAGGTTCGATCCCTGCAGCATCCAAATTATTAAACTTTTGACCCCTCACATAAATTTTAAATTTATGTGAGGGGTTGACATATTAACCGCATTGTCTTTATAATATATAAATATGGATATAAATAATATAATTAAAGATTTGATTTCCGGTCTTTCTCCGCGCCAAAAAGATATTATTGAACAAAGGTTCGGTTTAAACGGTAAGAAACGCACTTTGGCGGCGGTCGGCAATAAATACGGTTTGACTCGCGAAAGAGTGAGGCAGATTGAAAGCGCCAGTTTAAAATCAATAAGCGAGAAACTTAAAAAAAATCAGGCAGCCAGCAAAATAATTGAAGATGCCGTTAGCCACCTTAAAAAAGTTGGTGGCGTAATGAGGGAAAATGTTTTTCTTAACGAATCAAGGGGATTATTTAAAACCAATACAATTACCGGCGAACAATTAAAATTTATTTTTGAAGTTTTTAAAAACCCTCTTCATCAAATTGAAGATAATAATTTTTACGCTTTTTGGTATTTAGATAAAGAATTTAAAAAACTCGCCTTTGATTTTATTAACAAGCTTGAAAAATTTATCGCCGATAAAAAAGAAGAACTTATCACTCATAAAAAATTTGATGAACTTTTTGCGCAAGTCATAAAATCCCACAATATTAAAGATTTTGTTGCTTTAAATTACGCTTCAATTTCAAAAAAATTCGGCGTAAGTCCATTTGGCGATTTCGGTTTGACGCGTTGGGAAGAGATAACTCCCAAAACCGCCAGGGCGAGAGCTTATTTAATTTTAAAAAAACACAGCGCTCCGTTGCATTTTAAAGAAATTGCGAAAAAAATAAACGAACTTAAACTTAATAAACACAGCGCTCTTTATCAAACCATTCATAATGAATTAATAAAAGACCCGCGTTTTGTTTTGGTGGGTCGTGGAATGTATGGGCTTTCGGAATTTGGTTTGAAACCGGGTATCGCCAAAGATGTTATTGCGCGGATTTTGAAAACTAAGGGACCGCTTCATAAGGAAGAAGTTGTTGATTTGGTAAAGCAAGAAAGATTCCTTAAAGACAACACTATTTTGCTCAATCTCCAAAACAGAAGGCATTTTAAAAGAATGTCGGACGGCAGATACTATGTTTGATTTTTTTGGTTCTTATCAATCTTTAATTTTCTCTATTTTATTTTTATTGGGACTTTTAGTGCTGGCGATAGCGCTTTTTAAGATTTTCAGGCAAGCGTGGCTTTTTTATAAGCAATCGCTTTTTAAAAAAGCCATTGAATGGACGATTTTGGAGTTAAGAATCCCTCGGGAAGTTTTGAAAACGCCGCGGGCAATGGAGCAGTTTTTTATAAATATTCATAGTTTAAAAAATGAAGCGGGGGATTTCAAAGAAATTTATATTGATGGTGAAGTGCCTTTGTGGTGGAGTTTTGAAATTACCAGTATTGACGGGAAAATCAATTTTTATATTCGAACTCCGAAAAAACATAGAAAAATAGTAGAGTCGGCGCTTTACGCTCAATATCCGAATATTGAGCTTATTGAAGTTGACGATTATATTAATAAAATTCCCTTAACAACGAAAGAAATTTATCAAAGCAATGAAAATATTTTCGGCAGTGAGCTGAATTTTGACAAGCCTGATTTTTACCCCATTCTTACTTATGAGCGTTTTTACGAAAAATTGGAAATGGCGCGTAAAGAAGAAGAAATGGCGATTGACCCTCTTTCGGTTTTAATTGAATCTTTAGCCAGTCTTCACAAAGAAGAAACAGTTTTTATTCAAATTTTAGCTGCGCCGGTTAATGATGATTGGAAAGAAGAGGGAAAAAATTTTGTGAATAAAAAACTTGGCAAGGAAGAAAAGAAAGGCGGTGGAGGATTTAATCAGGTTATATATGAATGGATTAAAAATTTTTTGTGGGCGCCGACTGAATATCCTGTTTGGGCGGAACCGAAAGAGCCGTCAAAAAAAGAGCCGGCGAATATCAGTGACTACGAGGCCGTGAAGGCGGTTGAAAATAAGCTTTCTAAGCACGGATTTGAAAGTTTAATTCGCTATCTTTATATTGCTCCCAATTCTATTTTTAATATGAATTTTGCCATTAAGAGCGTTATGGGCACTTTAAACCAATATTCTTCCGCTGAATCAAATTCTTTTAAGCACAACGTTAAATTATGGGCATTGATTAAAAATTATTTATTCCCTTTTTTTTATTACGCGGAAAGGCTTGAAACGAGAAAGCAGCGATTATTAAATAATTATAGGAAACGAATGTTTCCGGAAAAATTGCCGTTCGGTAAATTTTTTACATCCCACATTTTTAATTTTAACAATAAATCAAAAACTTTAATTTTGGTCACTTCTGAGCTCGCCACCATTTATCATGTTCCGGGCGAGCGTATATTGATTTCGCCACACATTGAAAGAACAGA
>CAYOSD010000023.1:0-7356 GCA_964406565.1 uncultured Candidatus Saccharibacteria bacterium
CATCAATAATTGACGCCAATAAATGTTGTGGCACGCTTAAAACTATATAAATAATTCCTGGCACATTTTTCAAATAAATCTTGAAAAAAGAAACGAGGAATCCTCCCCAAATTATTATTAAAACCGCGATAGGCATTTTAGTTGTAATTTTTTATTTGTATTAAACCTTTTAATAAAAGTTAAACGTTTAAGCGTTTCTTTCAGTTGACCGACATTTTTCACAGAATCTTTCCGCAACTCAATAATTAAATTTTTAAAATACTCATCTATTTTATCCTTTTCAATAATTTCTTCAAGTCCCATTTTTAATATTGAAGCATCTGCTTTTTCCATAACTGTTGTTCCCGAAAAATAAATTTTTTGCAAACGCGACGCCAAAGGAGTTAAAAGAGAATTTTCGTCTTTAGCGATAAAAATAATCAAACTGCCTTCCGGCGAATCTTCAACGATTTTAAGAACCGCGTTTTGCGCTTCAGGAGTCAAACTGTCGGCATTTTTGATTATTACCGTCCTTTTGGGAGACAAAACCGGTTTTTGATATAAAAAATTTCCGATTTTTTTCGCTTCATCAATTCCTATAATTCCCTTTTCATCTGGCAAAATAATAAAACATTCTTCCAGAATGTTTTTTTCTAATGGCTTAAATTCTTTATTTTCTAAATAATTGGCAAGTGATAAAGAAAAAATAAATTTTTTTTCGCCAGCTTCACCGAAAAAAAGATAAGCGTGAGAAAGTTTGTCAACATCGGCTAATTTTTTAAAATTTTTTTGAAGTTTTTCGTAACCAACCATATATTTCATTCTCTAGTTCCTAGTTCCTAGTTACTAGTTACTAGTTACTAATTCCTGATTATTTACCTTTTATTTAACAACGTTCTCTTATACGTATCTAAATGAGTTAAAATTATGCCGGAACCGCGGGCGACGCAAAACAACGGCTCTTCGGCAACATAAGAATTAACATTAAAAATTCTTTTGAAAAATTCCGCCAAATTCATAATTTGAGAACTGCCGCCGGATAAAATAATCCCCTTTTCCATCACATCGGCGACAAGCTCCGGGGGAGTTTCATTAAAAACTTTTTTAATCGCCGCCGCGATTTCCATCAAATAAGGATTAATGGCTTCGGCAATTTCGTTGGAATTAATGACAACATCTTTTGGCATTCCGGTAATTAAGTCTCTTCCCCTTACTTGGCAGCTTAATTTATTTTTCATCGGCAATGCCGAACCAATTTCAATTTTAATATTTTCTGCCGTCTGTTCGCCAATCGCCAGCGAATGTTTCTTTTTCAGATAATCGGCTATTGCTTGGTCAAATTTATTACCCGCTATTCTTACGCTTGCCCAAGAAACAATTCCGCCTAAAGAAATTATCGCCACCTCCGCCGTACCGCCGCCGATATTGACAATCATATTTCCGGAACGAGCGTTAATGGGAATGCCCGCGCCCAAAGCCGCCAAAATCGGCTCTCTGATAATATACGCTTCCTTGGCGCCGGCTTCTTTTGTGGCATTAATAATAGCTCTTCTTTCAGTTTGAGTTATCCCAGCCGGAGCCGAAACAACCACATCGGGCCTTATAATATTAAACTGGCCGATTGCCGAAGAAATAAAATATTTCAGCATCGCTTTAGTAATATAATAGTCTGCGATAACTCCATCTCTAAGCGGCTGATACGGCCTGATGTCGTCCGGCGTCCTGCCAATCATTTCTTTCGCTTCTCTACCAACCGCCATAACTGTATTTTCCGGCATACTTAAAGCCACAATAGTCGGTTCGTTAATAATAAAGCCGCGTCCCGGGACAAAAACAACCGTATTAGCTGTGCCTAAATCTATTCCTATTTTTCGTATAAACATAATTTTAGATTCTCTTTATTTCCGCTCCCAACTTATTTAATCTTTCATCCACCCTTTCATATCCTCTGTCAATTTCTTCAATGCCGTCTATTATTGACTCGCCTTCGGCAATCAAAGCCGCGATAAGATGAGCCATTCCAGCGCGCAAATCCGGAACTTTTAAATTTTTTCCTTTTAACGGCGTTGACCCGGAAATTACCGCGCTGTGCGGATGTTCTTCGCCGTTAAAACGACAATTTAATTCTCCCAGACACTTTGAGAATACTTTAATGTTTGCGCCCATAAAATTCAAGTCCTCTATATAGCCAAAACGATTTTCATAAACCGTTTCGTGAATAATAGAAACCCCCTCCGCTTGAGTAAGCAATACCGTAAACGGCTGCTGCCAATCAGTCATAAATCCAGGATGAGTGTCTGTTTCCAATTCAATCGCCGAAAGTCCATTATTCCGCCAAAAAACAATCCCATCGTCTTCCACCCGATATTCTCCGCCGACCCGACGCAAAGCGTTCAAAAAAGTTATCAGATGCTCATGAATGGCGCCTTTAATTTTAATTTTATTGCCTTTGGCGGCTGCGGCAAGGCAAGCAAATGAAGCAGCTTCGTTCCTATCCGCTAAAATTTTATGTTTCACTCCTTTCATTTTTTCCACGCCTTCTATATATATGACTCTGTCTGCGCCCAAACCGATAATGGCTCCCATATTTTGCAACATTTTTATAAGGTCAATTATTTCCGGTTCAATCGCCGCGTTTTTAATCGTGGTTTTTCCCTTGGCCAATATTGCCGCCAAAATAGTATTTTCCGTTGCGCCGACCGACGGATAACGAAGATGGACTTTCGCGCCCCTTAATCCGTGAGGAACCGAAGCAATAAAAGAATTTTCCGAAACTTCAATTTCCGCTCCCAAAGATTTTAGCGCGTTTAAATGAATATCAACCGGCCGATTGCCGATTTTATCGCCACCCAAAATCGGGACTTCGGCTCTCCCCTCGCGCGCCAATAACGGGCCCAGCGCTAAAATTGAAATCCTGTTTTTGCGACTCAAAGCCAAAGCTGTCGCGCTTTTAATGGAAGGGGTTTTGATTGACACTATTGGACCGTCTTTCTTTATTTCGCTGCCAAAAGCGCGACAAAGGTCAAAAGTTATTTCCGCGTCTCCTATTTGCGGAAAATTTTCCAAAATACATTCTTCATCGGTTAATAAAGAAGCAATAAGCGCTTTAGTTGCCGCGTTTTTTGAACCCCTCACTTCAATCTCGCCGTCTAACTTTTTATTGCCTTGAACAATGAATCTCATTTGTTTATTATAAATATAATATGTTATAATTTTATAAAAGTCGAACTGTTAAATTTTATAATTAAAAATAAAAAAATATCTTTTGTAATTATTGTCGTTTTAGTTGCCGCCGGCGCATTTTGGTTTTGGCAAAGCCAAAAAAACACAGTAGAAATAAAAAATTCGGAAGACTTTGAGGCGTCCACGGAATTAAGGGTCGGTATTGCCGCCATGATCACTCCGAGTGAGGGCAAGCGTTATTACGAAGATTTGGCAAACTGGTTGGCAAAAAAAACCGATAGAGAACCAAAACTTATTTTCAAAAAAAGTTATCAAGAAATGAATGACGCGATTGAAGCGAAAGAGGTGGATATCGCTTTTATCTGCGCCGGGCCGTATGTGGATGGAAAGAAAAAATTCGGCTTGGAGCTTTTGGTCGCGCCAATGGTTGGTGGCAAAACCACTTACAACTCTTATATTATCGCAAAGACAAACAGCGCCATCAATAAATTTGAAGACCTAAAAGGCAAAACATTCGCTTTCACCGACCCGCAATCAAACACCGGTGCCTTGGTACCGACTTATATGGTTACCAAATTAGGCAAAACTCCGGAAACTTTTTTCAGCAAATTAATTTACAGTGGCGGGCATGATGCGTCAATCAGCGCGGTGGCCAATAATCTTGTTGATGGAGCGGCGGTGGATAGTTTGATTTTTGATTATATAAAAGAACGCAGACCCGGTCTTGTTGATGAAGTAAAAATAATTGAAGAATCTCCGCCTTTCGGCATACCAATGATTGTCGCTCGTCCCGATTTAAATCAAGATTTAAAATCAAAATTAAGAAGCTTTCTTCTTTCAGCCGACTCCGACTCTCAGATTAAAGACGTTCTGGCGAATATGGAAATAGAAAAATTCACGATTATAGACGACAGCGCCTATAATTCAATCCGGGAAATGATTAATTTCATTGAAACAAAAACGCAGTGAAAATATTCTATAAACTAACTTTAATTTTTATCTTTATCGCTCTTTTGCCGAGCTTATCCATCGGCTATTTAAGTTTCAAAAAAGGCGAGTCTATTATTTCTAACGATATTAAAGAACATCTTGTTGGAGAAGCCGATAGTCTGCTTGAATTAATTGACCGCGTTATTTATAACAAACAACAGGACATTATTTCTCTAAGCGAAAGCAGTATTTTAAAAAATGAGAAAAGCGACCTAGGAGAAATAAAAAAAGAACTTTTTAAATTAAAAAATAAAGAACCGGACTATATTTCTTTGTCTTTTTTTAATATGGACCGCATCCGGCTGGTTGATACGAAAGATTTAGACATTGGCGTAAAACACAATATGGTTCCATATTGGGAAGACGCGCTTTTGGGTAAGATAAGCGCGGGCAGAGACATACGCATTGCCGAAGAACTGAATGTCCCCATTATTTATTTCGCCGCGCCGATATATAATAATTCAGGAAAACCCATTGGTGTTGTAACCGCCCGCTATAACCCCAAAAAAATCAGCGAATTAATAAATTCTTTCAAAGAGCAGGAAGAGGATAAAGAAGAATTGGAAATAATTTTAATCAATAGCGAAAATAACATAATCGCCTCTACCGACCCATATCATGAAGGAAAAATTTTAGAGGAAAAAATTTTTAATTTATCGTCCGTCCAACAAGCAAAAGAAGGGAAAAATGGAATAATTGAAGAATATTATCCTCCTAAAAAAAGGAACGCGCTCATATCTTTCGTTTCGGAAAAAGGATTTTTTGATTTTACAGGCAACGGCTGGACGCTCATCACTATAAGCAATAAAGAAAAAGCGTTAGCGCCAATAACAAATTTTAGAAACCAAATTTTTATTTTCAGCGTTTTTATCTTATTTATCAGCGTAATCACCGGGCTTTTTTACGGAAAAACGATTTCCAAATCAATAGAAAAATTAACCGATGTCGCCCAAAAAATAGCCGCCGGAGATATAAAGCAAAGGGCTGTTATTGAATCAAAAGACGAAATGGGTTATCTGGCGAATGTGTTTAACCAAATGATTGAAAAAATAGAAAAAGACCAAAAAGACCTAAAAGAAGCGGAAGAAAAACTTGAAATAAGGGTGAAAGAAAGAATCTTGGAATTGGGAACGTTAAAAGACAATCTGGAAAAAATCGTCACGGAAAAAACCGAGGGATTGCAAAAAAACGTAGATGAATTGGAAAGATTTAAAAGCTTGGCGGTGGGTCGGGAATTAAAAATGGTGGAGTTAAAAAAAGAAGTGATGGAATTAAAAGAACAATTAAAAGAAAAAAATAATATTTAAAAAGTCGATTAAAAATAAAAAATTAAAACAAATAAAAATATGACAAAAAAAATAATTTTCGCGTTAATAATCATCTTGATTCTCGCCGCTGGAACGGCAATCTTCATATTGCAACCATTCGGCCAAAAAGAAAAAACAAATATTGAGAAAGAAAAAAAATTCCTTTCTTATGAACGTTCTATTTACGATGACGAAACAATGCCTTTGGACGGAGCCCACGAATTTTGGCTTAAAGACAATAATGTTTATGTCACGAGCATCAAAGAACACGGTCTACTTGTTTTTAATGTTTCTGAACCGGCAAATCCAAAATTCATTTCCGCTTTTGCCGACAATGATAAAACATCCATGAAAAGAGGGCATACTATAATGTTCCACGCCAATCACGCCTTTATCGGCGCCACGGGTGACAACGCGATTCAAGCTCTTGATATTTCCGACCCGACAAAAATATCGCCGGTAGCCGTAATAAGAGAAAAAGAAGGAGCAAAATCTTGCCTTAAAGGACTTCACGGAATGGGTTTAAACGGAGATTATCTTTACGTGGCCGGAACTAACGACAACGCTCTCTGTTTTTGGAACGTTTCCGACCTTAAAAACATTGAAAGTTCATTTGGGGCGATTTATGACAATGAAGAGCTGGCTCTTGGAAGACCGCACAGCGTTCATTTTATAAAAAATTATATGTATATTTTGGGCGACGAGGGTCTTCAAATTTTTGATATCTCCGAACCAAATAATCCAAAACCGATTTTTATGACAACAGAAGGCGCAAAAGGCGGACATGACATAGAACAAAAAGGAGATTATCTTTATCTCGCTAACTATAAGGACGGTTTAAGTATTTTTGACGTTTCCAATCCAAAAGAACCGAAATTAACTGGAAGAATCGCTCCAACCGAAGAAAACGGCCTTTCTTTGGCCGCTGACGGCGATATTATAGGAAACTATTGGTTTGTGGTTTCGGAAAAATCGCATTCTTTGATAATGGTGGATATTTCCAACCCTTCCAATCCGACAATAAAAGAAACTCTCCGTTTTGACGAAGAAAAAACTCCTTTCCTTTATAACGGTCACTTTATTCGGGCAATCGGCAATTATCTTTATGTCTCCGGTCTGCAAAACGGATTTGGCATCGTTAAATTCACTGAAATAAACAAATGATTTTATAAACATAAATGAGATATTCCTTCGCCCGCATTCTAATATTGACATCTATCCTGCTTGTCCTTGTGGGCATAATTTTAACTTTCGGCGTTTCTTTCGGTTTCTACCAATATAATTTCAACAAAACCGTTCAGGAGAAAACGCATATTCTAAAAATAATCTCGGACGCGGTTGCCGGTCCCCTTTTGACTTTCAGAGAACCCATGCACCCTCTGGTTATTGAAAATGTTTTACAGAAATCTCTTGAAGTGCCGGGCGTTATGTTTGTCCGCAGTTTTAATGACGCGAATAAAACCATAATCATAAGCAGTGACCCAAAGGAAACAGGAATAAAAATTGAAAATCTGCCTGCGCTTAAAAGAGAAATATCCGTCCGCGACGGCATCTTCAACGGAGAAAAAATAAAAGAATTTTCCATTAAAGCCAGAGACGGCACTAATTTATGGATGGGTTTTTCCTTCAAGGATATTGAAAAAGATATTTTAATTAACGCTGTTGTTTTAGGTGTTTCCGCCTCTTTTCTTATCATAATAACGATTTTAGTGATATTTTTTATTTTCCGCCACTTTTTAATAACACCCTTCTTGTCGCTAACAACGGCTTTTGAAAAACTGAAAAATAAAGACTACGGAACACGCCTGGCTGATTCCCCTGTTTCTGAAATCCAAAAAATTTTCCAGTCGTTCAATGAGATGGTTCAAAACCTAAGTAATTCTTACCAATCTTTGAA
>CAYOSD010000024.1:0-7113 GCA_964406565.1 uncultured Candidatus Saccharibacteria bacterium
TTCTCGACCTTTGTGATACAACTTGATAATATGATACAAAATCAACAATAAAAATCAACCCCCGCACCTTTGGAAGATTATGTTTTTACAAACGCTTCTTATAATAAAGTATTTTCACAAATTGTTCATTTTGTGAATGAGTTTATTCTATAAAGAAAAACAAACTGGCGTTTGATATCTTTCAAAGGTGCGGGGTCAAGTATTTTCGTGTTTTCCTTATCTGGCGTATTCCGCCGCTCTTGTTTCCCTGACAACATTCACTTTTATTTCTCCGGGATATTTTAATTCAGATTCAATTTTATCAGCAATATTTTTCGCCAATTGCAAAACTCCGAAGTCATCAATTTTTTCCGGAACAACAAAGACTCTTATTTCCCTGCCGGCGGAAAGAGCATAAGCGCTTTTAACGCCCTCAAATCCGATTGCGATTTTTTCCAATTCTTCCAAACGTTTAAGATAATTTTCAAGCGTATCTCTGCGCGCTCCGGGTCTTGAAGCCGATAACGCGTCAACAGCCGCCACAATGTAAGATTCTGGACTGGAAAAAGGATATTCTTCGTGGTGCGCTTCCATTGCCTTGATTATTTCCTCCTTAATCCCGAATTTTTTCAAAATTCTCTGGCCCACTTCAACGTGCTTGCCTCCGACTTCCTGGTCAATCGCCTTACCGATATCATGAAGCAAACCTCCTGTCTTGGCGATTTCAACATTAAGCCCCAATTCTTCGGCAATCAATCCCGCCAAATGAGCGCATTCAACCGAATGATTTAAAACATTCTGGCCGTAACTGGTACGAAAATAAAGGCGCCCTAAAAGCTGGATTATTTCTTTAGGTAAATTGTAAATTCCGACTTCATAAGCCGCCTCCTCGCCTTTTTCCATCATTCTTTTTGAAATTTCCTGCCTCGCTTCCTCAACTTTTTCCTCAATTTTCGCCGGCTGGATTCTGCCGTCCTTAATAAGTTTTTCCAGCGCCAATCTGGCGACTTCCCGCCTTACCGGGTCAAAAGACGAAATAATTATAGCTCCCGGAGTTTCATCAATGATAAATTCCACGCCAGTTTCACGCTCCAAAGCGCGGATATTCCTTCCTTCGCGACCGATAATCTTGCCCTTCATTTCCTCGTCTTCAAGATTAAAAACGCTTGTTGTCACCTCGACAACGTGCGAACGAGAAAGACGCTGCATCGCTACGGTCATAATTTCAACGCTCTTGCGTTCAACTTCTTCTTTTCTCTCTCTGACTAATTTTTGAATGGCAATAACCAAATCATCTTTGTATTTTTCTTTTATATTCTCCAAAAGTTTTTCTTTCGCTTCTGTTTCGCTAAGTTTGGCGATTTTTTCAAACTCCAAAGAAAGTTTTTCTTTCGTATCGGCAACTTGAATTTTGGCGGCTTTTATTTTTTCCACATCTTCTTTGATTTGATTTTCCTGAAAACGAATGTCATTCCACTGCTTTTCCAAGGATTCTTCCTTTTTTAAAAGGCGTTCTTCCGTGCGGCTAAATTGGATTTTTCTTTCCCTTTCCTCCTTTTTTGCTTCTTCCACAAAATCGACCGCCTTTTTCTGACCTTCAATGACTATCTCTTTCGCCTTAAATTCCGCCTCTTCAAGACGTTTCTTTATTATCTGTTCAATTGACCCTTCCTTTTTAGCAGAAAGATATTTTCTGACGAAATAGCCGACCACAAAGCCAGCCAAAGTTAAAATTACCCAAAAAATTGGACTTTGAATCATGATAAAATCTACGGATTACGGATTCAATACGAATATACGAATTTATATTTTCCATATGGTCGTAATTTCTCCGCATTTCGCAGTTATAATTGCTTTTATAATTTATAATCATTTGCGACAAATCAATTATAAGGTTAAAATGAATTAAAGTAAAGGGCTTTATTGAAAAATTCAAGCCAATGGCATAGAATTTTTCAATATAAAACCTTTACCGAGCACTCAACGCTTTGAGTGCTCGGACAACATTAGCATGAAACAAACTGTTGCCTTAATCATATTAGACGGCTGGGGAATCGGAAAAACCGACCAATCCAATCCGCTTTTTGTCGCCAATCTTCAAAATATCAATTATATTAAAGCCAATTTCCCTTCGGCTTGTTTACAAGCGTCCGGGATTGCTTCGGGAATCCCTTGGGGCGAGGAAGGAAACAGCGAGGTCGGTCACCTCACTATCGGCGCCGGAAAAGTGGTTTACCAGAATTATCCGATGATCACCATGTCAATGCGAGATGGAAATTTTTTCCAAAATAAAATTATTAAAGAATTATTCTGTCACGCGAAAAAAAATAATTCTGCGATTAATTTAATCGGCCTTTTATCCGATGGCAATGTCCATGCTTCTCTTGAACATCTAGAATCTCTTATTAAATTAGCTGAAAAAGAAAAGCCAATCGCCGTAAATCTGCATTTAATCACCGATGGTCGCGATAGTTCGCCTACCGCTTCCCCTGAGCTGATCAAAATAATCAACGGGATAATCGTCAATTACCCGGCTGCAAATTGCCGCATCGCCGGCATTGCCGGCCGCTATTACGCTATGGACCGCGACAAGCATTGGGACAGAACGCAAAAATACTATCAAACAATCACCGGTGAAAATCCAACGCTGACGGACAGTGTTGAAAATTATATCCAAGAAAATTATAGCAAAAACATAACCGACGAATATTTATTGCCGACAACCATCGCGCCAAACGCTTTTATAAAAAACAATGATTCTGTATTTTTCTTTAATTTCCGCGAAGACCGGATGCGACAAATAGTTGAACCGTTTATCAATAAAAATTTCAATAATTTCCCCGTTAAAAATTTTTCCGATTTATACGTTGCAACAATGGTAAATTATGACGACCGCTTTAATGTTCCTATCGCTTTTCCAAAAGAAATAGTTGCTAATCCATTAAGCAAAATTTTATCCGATAACGGAAAAATTCAATTTAAAATCGCGGAGACCGAAAAATACGCCCATGTCACCTATTTTTTTAACGGTGAGAATGAAACTCCCTTCAATAATGAATATCGCGTTTTAATTCCTTCGCGGGGAGATATACGCCACGACGAACATCCGGAAATGATGGCGTCGGAAATAACCCAACGCATTATGGCCGCCATTGAAGAGCAAAGCTACGATTTTATACTAGCGAATTACGCCAATGCCGATATTATTGCCCATACCGGTAATTACGACGCGGCTATCCAAGCCGTTAAAATTATTGACGAACAAATAGGAAAAATAATGGCAACTGCCTTCGAGCAAAACACGATTATAATAATCACATCCGACCACGGTAATGTTGAAATTATGTTTGACCCCAAAACCGGCGCCATAGAAACAAAACACGACGCCAGTCCGGTGCCATTTTATCTTGTCGCCAAACAATTTAAACTTCCACAACCAAAATCTCCAATGGAAATTTTAAAATCGGAAAGAGTAAGCGCCGGCGTGCTCGCTGACATCGCTCCGACTATTTTAGAATTGATGCAAATTCCAAAACCCAAAGAAATGACCGGCCAAAGCCTATTAAATTATTTAATTACTTAATAACTATTTCCACCACTTTGTCTATTTTCGCTGGAGCGGATTTTGTAATTAACCCCGCGCTGTCTTCTGGTGGCAAAAAATCGCGGCCGACAATTTCATCGCCATTCATCCAAATAAGTTCCAAATCCAAATAAGTTTCCTTATTCCAAAAAGTCGGTTTGCTCTCCGGACTGAAAAAGAAAACCATTCCATCAGCGCCTTTTAATTCCGTTATCCCCGAAAGTCCTTTCGCTTTTTCTAAAACCGTCCGCGCCGTATACAAAGAATACTCTTTTCCACTAATATTCAAAATTATTTTTTCAGCATCATTGGCTAAATTCGCTTTACCGATAAAAAATAAAACTAAGCCGACGAAAATTCCCAATATAATTAAAACAATATGTTTAAATTTCCTCATATTCACATTTTTTTCGGCAAACCCCGAAGGAATGTTTTACATCCTACGGGGCAAGCTGATTCCCAAAACACTAAATAAGATTTTAAAAATAATTTGCGTTGCTTTAATCAATTCCAAACGCGCCGCCGCTAAATTTTTTTCCTCACCGATTACCCGTTCTTTTTCATAAAAATTATTAAATTGCCACGCCAATTCCAAAGAATATCGCGCTAAAATTTGCGGATTATATTTTTCGCCGGCTTCTTTGATAATTTCCGGAAACCGCGCCAACATCCGCATTAAATTTATATCTTCTAACGTATCCAATAAGTTTAAGTTTTGAATTTTGAATTTTGAATTTATTTGGGATTTGGGATTTGAGATTTGGGATTTTCGTAAGATGCTTCCACATCTTACCGCCGCATATTGAACATAATAAACCGGATTTTTCATTGACCATTCTTTTGCCAAATCCAAATCAAAATCCATATGCGTATCCGCCGAATGCATTAAAAAGAAAAATCGCGCCGCATCTATGCTAACTTCCTTAATTAATTCTTCAAAAGTTACGAATTCTCCGCTTCTTTTTGACATTTTCACTTCTTTACCCTTGCTTATCAACCGTATCGCCTGAGTGATTATTACATCGGAATCTTTTAATCCGATAATCTTTGCCGCCGCCTGAATTCTTTTTATATAACCGTGATGATCCGGCCCTAAAATTATTATTTTCTTATTAAATCCGCGTTTTTTTGTTTCCAAATAATGTCCTGAGTCCGCCAAAAAATAAGTCGGAAAGCCATCTCTTGTGATTAAAACTCTGTCTTTTTCATCGCCAAAATCGGTTGTTTTTAACCATAAAGCCCCATCCTTTTCATAAATCAATTTAGCTTTTTTAAAAATATTCAGAGCTTTTGACGTAAAACTTTTTTTGTAAATATCTTTTTCTTCCGAAGTCCAGCGATTAAAATTTATCCCCGCTTTTTTAACAACTGATTTTATTTCTTTTAAAAAATTAGCGGCCGCCATTTTCCCGACTTTCATCCCCCACTTATACATAAGTTGGGGATTCATTGGATTATTTTTAAACTTTTTGACTTTTAAACTATTCTTAATCGCCCATTCTTTTACGTAACCGCCCTTGTAAAACTTTTCTTCAAACGCCAAAAATCCGGCATTTGCCAAAATTGATTTACCAAGCGTTAAAATCTGATTGCCGGCATCGTTGACATAATACTCCCGCTCAACTTTATACCCGCAAAATTCCAAAATATTACTTAAAACATCACCCATAAAACCGCCTCGGCCATTCGCCAAAGTAAGCGGTCCGGTCGGGTTGGCCGAAATATATTCTATCTGAACCTTTGACTTTTGACCCTTAATCTTTGACTGACCATAATTATTTTTTTGTTTTAAAATTTCTTTCAATTCATCTTGCAAAACTTTTTCCGTTAACCAAAAATTTATAAATCCCGGCGCTGCAATTTCAATTTTCTCAAAATAATCTCTTGCTATCCTATCGGATAGCAACAAGATTTTAATTTCATCCGCTATTTGCATCGGATTTTTCTTTAATTCTTTTGCAAGCTTCAAAGCCGCATTAGTGGAATAATGCCCGAAATTATCTTTTTCCGACGTGAAAACTTCAATTTTAAAATCAGTATTAATCAACTTAAAATCCGCGCCGATCAGCGTTTTATAAATAACTTTCTTAAGATAATTTTCAATCTTTGTTTTAATCATTAATATCAATTATAATTAAAATATATGATTATTTCCACCAACAAACGCGCCTACTTTGACTATCAAATCCTGGAAACCTACGAAGCCGGAGTGGAATTAAAGGGTTTTGAAGTTAAGGCCATAAAGACCGGAAGGATAAACCTTGCGGGTTCTTATGTTATTATCCGCGACAATCAAACGTGGTTGCTTAATACCGATATCCCCCCTTATCAGCCGGCAAACACGCCGTTGGACTACGATTCAAAAAGAACGCGAAGATTGCTTTTGAAAAAATCGGAAATTAAAAATCTTATCGGCCGCGTCCAAGAAAAAGGCTTGACTTTGATGCCTTTAAAAGTATATACTAAAAATCGGAAAATCAAGATTGAAATCGGATTGGCAAAGAGTAAAAAGAAAATGGATAAAAGAGAATTGATAAAGAAAAGGGACATTGAACGGGAAATCAACAGAAAATTATAAAAATTAAGAAAAGATGGGAATGCTTCGGATTCGATGGCAGAACTTTTATAAAATTGCAAGTTGAGGATGATTTCTCACCTCGTTAATCATGGAATCAACAAATTTATCTGCCAAAAACAGATTAGCCAATTTCTTGGCTCCTGCGTACGCTTTCGCGTAAACGCAGGCATCGCTTAACTAAAACTTGATAGGTTAATCCCCCACATAAATTTATGTGGGGGATAAATCAGCGGTGTTATACATCAAGTTGCGCTTAATCACCCGGCGAAATTAAGCAAAGATAAGCCGGTAAAGAATTGAGAATGTTTCGCCCGATTTATAATTCTTAGTTCATAATTCTAATCGAGATAAACTTGTAGAAATTTTATAAAAATATCGCCAGACGCGAGTTCAACTCTCGCCATTTCCACCAAATATTATTCAACAATATAAAATAAACAATCAAATAAAAGCGCCTGAATTGAGAGTTGTCGATGAAACCGGAGAAAATCTTGGCGTTATGCCGCTTGAAGCGGCATTAAAATTAGCCATGGAAAAAGGATTGGATTTGATAGAAATCGCGCCAATGGTCAAGCCACCAGTCGCCAGAATAATTAGTTTTGACAAATTCCGATATCAAAAAGAAAAAGAATTGAAAAAACAAAAAGCGACGCAGAAAACAAGCGAACTGAAACAAATCCAAATAACCGCCAAATCCGCGAAAAACGACCTGGAGACAAGAGTAAAAAGAATAAACGAATTTTTAGAAGAAGAAAACAAAGTGGAAATAATGTTGGTATTGAAAGGAAGAGAAAAATATAATAGAGAATGGGCGCGCTATAAATTAAATGAATTTTTAAAAATGATAACTGTGGAATATAAAACCACAATGGAGCCGAGATTTATAGGAAAAGGAATGGTAATGCAAATAATGAAAAAATGAATCCCCCACATAACTTGCAATAATTTTGATTATGTATTATGTTTATTTATT
>CAYOSD010000025.1:0-1482 GCA_964406565.1 uncultured Candidatus Saccharibacteria bacterium
AAATCTGACTATAACTTCGTTTTCCGACATAATTTATAAGATAATCTAATTTTAGTAATTTTTCCAGCATTTATAGAGAAATTTATCTTTTGCCTATATTTTATAAGATTTTATAATTTATATATACTTAATTATTATGGAAAATAATATTTGGGATGTTATCGTTATCGGCGGTGGACCGGCAGGAATGATTTCAGCCGGAAGATCGGCAGAATTGGGCAGCTCTGTTTTATTACTTGAAAAAAATCCAACACTTGGGAAAAAACTTCTTATAACCGGAGGTGGAAGATGCAATCTAACGAATAATAGACCGAATATTCGTGATATGGTCACGCAATATAATGGAAGCGATCAATTTCTTATGACCGCATTCTCACAGTTTGATGTTGTAAAAACATTAAGTTTTTTTAATTCTATGGGAATGAAGATAAAAGAAGAAGCAGGCGGGAGAATTTTTCCAACCTCAGATAAATCACAGTCAGTGTTGGATGTGCTAATAAAATATATGCGCAAGGGTGGAGTGGAAATAAAAACAAAAGCAATAGTTTCTGATTTTTCTATTGATAGAAAAACCGGATACGTAGTTATCCAACTTAAAACAGGAACTACTTTAATGGCGAAGTCATGTATTATCGCCACGGGAGGAATGTCGCATCCAGAAACAGGTTCAACGGGAGAAGGTTTTAAATGGCTTAAAAAAATAGGTCATACAATTGTAAAAAATAATTTTGCCCTTGTTCCGATTGCAATTAAAGATAAATGGGTAAAAAATTTAACCGGAATAACACTAAATGATATTAAACTCACAGTATTATTAGATGGGAAAAAACAAAATTCTAAAAAAGGAAGGGTGCTGTTTACACATTTTGGAATTAGCGGTCCAATGGTATTGAATATGAGTAAAAATATTGGTGAATTATTGCCTCGCGGAGAAGTAATTATTATATTAGATTTATTCCCCAAATTTGACCTTGGCGCTCTTAAAAAAACTTTACAAAATATTCTTGTAGCAGAAAGTAATAAAAAATTAAAAAATACTTTAAGCGCAATTATTCCGTCAGCTATTGTTCCAATAATACTTACAATGGCCGGAGTAGATGGTGAAACGGCAAATCACAGCATACGGCACGAAGAAAGAAAAAAAATTGTTAACTGTATAAAAGAAATCCCAATGCGCGTAGAAAGATTATTGGGCGCGCATAAAGCAATTGTGTCTTCAGGCGGTGTTAAGCTTGAAGAAGTAAATTTTAAAACAATGCAGTCGCGCGTTACGCCGCAAATATATCTTGTTGGAGATGTGCTTAATATCAATCGTCCATCCGGAGGATACAGTCTGCAATTATGCTGGACAACGGGGTTTGTGGCAGGAAGTAATGCTTAATGTTGCGGCCGCTTTGTGACGCATGCAGTCAAATTATAATTTGACAAGAATTTCTTTAATATTATTATTTAATAAGTAAGATTTAAAATAAAAACGAAATA
>CAYOSD010000025.1:1582-6820 GCA_964406565.1 uncultured Candidatus Saccharibacteria bacterium
AAATAAAAAAGGGGCTAGCGTCACGCTAAGCCCTTTTATTTCTTTTATAATCGTCCAAGCGGGGGATTATGAGGTTTTGGAAAAATTCAATTTATGATATAATAAAATTATGAGTAATTTTGAGAAAAATATAATTGAAAATAAAGATATAAGCGATATTATCAGGCAAGTGGCCATTGAGAGAATTTGGCTTACTCATGAATTAAATGAAAGAATAGAAGAAGAAATTAATAAAGATAAAAATATTAATGAAATTGATAAGAATGTTATTTTTGAGAAAATTAAAAGAGCGTTTGCTTCAAATTTAAAATTTGCGGTTGAAAAAAAAATAATGGAAAACGAAGGTATTAATGAAAGCGACAAAAATTCTATTTTAAAATTTCGCGGGGAATATCCGCTTGAAGAGATAGAAAGGGAAATTTATAACAAAGTGGAAGAATTTATTAAAAAACCCTTATAAATATTTATATGGATATTAAACAAATAGCAGATAATAATTGGCCGCGCGTTTTGCGAATTACCGCCGTAGTTTTTATTCTTTTTGTTTTACAGCATTATTTTCGTCGTTTCGGCCAGCCGATTGAAAAAATATATTTTTCCGTTTTTTTTGCCTCTATTGCACTTACGGGTCTCACGCTGATTGCCGTAAGTTATCTTATTGGTCCCATGGCGCGACTTTGGCCCGCGAAATGGGAGAAGTATTGCAATATGCGAAAGCAGTTGGGATTAATAGGGTTGGTGTTTGTCGTGTTTCATATATTTATGGCGTTGGTTGTTTTGACGCCGGTTTATTTCCCGAAATTTTTTTTAGAAACCGACAGATTATCTGATTTGGGGCAAATTTCCGTATTAACGGGAATTTTGGGATTTGTTATTTTTATAATTGTGGGAATAACTTCGCTTCCATCGGTGGAGGAAAAAATGACGGAACGCGGCTGGTTTTTTGTCCAGCGTTCGGGATTGGTTGCGATAATATTGTCAGTTTTTCATTTTATCGTATTCAAATGGCGGGGTTGGTTTAATTGGAATAATTGGAACAATAATATTCCTCCCGGGACATTTGTCGTGACGGTTTTTATCGCCTTAGTTTTTTTAATTCGCGCCATTACTTATATTTTAGAAAGAAGGAAAAGAAAGGCGGAAATCAAATGCATAAATTAGTTTAAGGCGTGAGCACGAAATAAAAAATTGCGCTAAAATTGCTTTTTGAGTTTAATTATGGTAAGATATAAAAGATGAAATTGGCGGGTAAATTAAAAATCGGTTTGGATAAAAAGTTCCAAAAAGCGCTAAAAACGCCCGCGAGCTTTGATTTTTTTGTGGCAATTCACGATTTTGTTGAATATATTGAAGCTCATTCTTCTCTTTTAGATAATCTTTCATCTCGCACAAAACTTAACAGGGAATTGAATATTCCTAAGAAATACGCCTATTTGAAACAAATTTATCAAGGTTTGGAAGACGCCGATAATAAATCTAATGTTGATTTAGGGCATACGAGATATACGGTGATTTTAGAATTGAATAAAATTAAGAATAAAGATGTTTCGGAGAGTAATTCATTTTGGAAAAAGCGTGAATTAATTAGAAGGCTCACTGGTGAAATTTATAATAGGTTAAATCCGGACGTTGTGTAAATAAAAATACCCCGCCAATGGCGGGGTATTTTTATTTTCGGCTTTTAGGCGCGCGATACGTTTTTAGCGCTCGGGCCTTTGTCGCCTTCAACGACTTCAAAGGTAACGGCATCTCCGACTTTAAGTTCTTCAAATGCCACTCCGTTCAATTCGTTAGCATGAAAGAAAAGGTCTTTCGCTTCGCCTTCGCGAGCGATAAATCCAAATCCTCTGTCTTCTCTGAGTGTTTTTATAGTTCCGTTCATATGTTTATTTTTTAATCTAGAAATTCGACTATATTTCTTATGCTTAAACAGCATTAAACAATTATATATTAAATAATATAGTTTTGTCAAGCAAAATGGGGGACACTGAATAAGTTTTTAAAAAATTCTTTCAGTTCTTCTCCTTGGATTTCCCTATATTGACCGGGCTTTAAATCGTAAAGTTTTATATTCATAATCCGTATTCTTTTTAAATCCAAAACATTATATCTGAATACTTCGCACATTCGTCGGATTTGCCGTTTTTTGCCTTCGGTCAAAATAATCCGAAAAGATTTTTTTCCGGTTTGTTCAACAAAACATTTTTTAGTGTGAAAATCTTCAAGTTGGATTCCCGAACTTATGCGTTTTATAAAATTAGGCGACAAGAGGCGGTCAACTTCCACGAGATATTCTTTCTCGTGTTCGTATTTCGGATTAAGCAGTTTATCCGTAATACGACCATCGTTGGTTAAAATCATCAATCCATAAGAATCTTTATCCAGCCGTCCGAGCGGAAAAAGGCGAGTCTTGAATTCCAGAGTCCCTTTTATATCTTTTTGTCCTTTTATTGAGGCGTGGGTTTCTATGCCAACTGGCTTGTTATACGCTAAATAAACGCGCTGTTTTTGCGTTTTTTTGGCTTGGGCCCTTAATGCTACTTTGTCTTTTTCAAAAACTTTGTTGCCGAGTTTGGCGATTTTGCCATTAATCTTGATTTGTTTTTGTTTTATAAACTCATCGGCTTGCCGGCGACTGCAATAATTTTTCAACGCCAGATAGCGATTAATTCTTATGGGATAAATAATTTCCGTCATATTTTTATCATACTAACAGCAAACATAAAATCATTTCTTTAACCCGCTCACGCCGAGCACTCAAAGCGTTGAGTGCTCGGCTGCGCTTCCGTTAAGGTTTCAGAAATAATTTTATATTTGCTGTTTCGTGTAATAAATTTATTTTAACATATTTTCTTAAATTTATTATATTGTGCTATACTAAAATTTAGCTTATCAGCTTTTTAGCTTTTCAGCTTTAAACTATGTCCGAATATTATAATTCAAAAAGAAAAAAAGGGCTTTACACGCCGGATTCAAGCGAGCCGTTTAAGTTAAGCCGTTCTAAATTGGAAATGTTTTTGGAATGTCCGCGGTGTTTTTATTTGGACCGCCGTTTGGGCGTGGGCCGTCCGCCCGGCTATCCTTTTAGTTTAAACAGCGCGGTGGATACTTTATTGAAAAAAGAATTTGATATTCATCGGGCGAAAAATCAAAAACATCCGCTGATTGAAAAATATGGAGTGGACGCCGTTCCGGTTGCCCATAAAAATCTTGATTTGTGGCGGCACAATTTCACCGGCGTGCAGTATTTTCACGAGCCGACCAATTTATTGATTACCGGTGCGATTGACGATTTGTGGCAAAATTCAAAAGGGGAATATATCGTGGTTGATTATAAAGCGACCAGCAAGAATGAAAAAATTGAAGCATTGGATAAGGCGTGGCAGGACGGCTATAAAAGGCAAATGGAAATTTACCAGTGGCTTTTGCGTAAAAACGGATTTAAAATTTCCGACATTGGATATTTTGTTTATTGCAACGGTATTACGGATAAAAAAGCTTTTGACGCCAAACTTGAATTTGACATCACCCTTATTGCTTATAAAGGCGACGATTCTTGGGTGGACAATGTTGTTTTAGAGGCGCACAAGTGTCTAAACAGCGATAAAATCCCCGAATCCGGCGATACTTGCGACTATTGCGATTATATTGAGGCGGTAAACGGCGAGACGGAATTATGATATAATTAATTTATGTGGTGGCAATCGGCGCGATTTTAATGGCATTATAAGATTTAGGATTTATGATTTAGGATTTAAGAATTATGACTAACTGGCATACAAAAACTTCAACTGAAATATTTGAAATTTTAAAAATCAACGAACGAGGTTTAAATAAAGAAGAAGTAAATTTACGGCTGAAAGAATACGGATTGAATAAATTACCGGAAGCGAAAGTTGATAATCCGGCAATTATTTTTTTGCGTCAATTTCAGAGTCCGCTGATTTACATTCTTTTTGCCGCCAGTTTGGCAATTTTTTATTTAAAAGAATTTGTTGACAGCTTGATTATTTTGGGAGTGCTTTTTTTTAATGCCGTTGTCGGCGCTTTGCAGGAAGGAAAAGCGCAGAATACTCTTTTAGCGCTCAAAAATTTCATTGAGACCAATGCCGAAGTTTTGAGGGACGGCAAGGAAATTATTATTCCGGACAGCAAATTGGTTCCCGGAGACATTATTTTATTACAGGAAGGGGAAAAAATACCGGCTGACGCCAGAATTATCGTTTCTAATAACCTTAAAATAGACCAGGCGTCTTTAACCGGAGAATCAATCCCTATTTATAAAACTTCGGAAAAAATTCATCGTGAAGATTTGGCTATTATTGACCAAAAAAATATGGTTTTTAAGGGAACTTACATCGCGGCCGGAAACGGACAGGCGGTTGTCGTTGCCACCGGCTTGGATACCGCTATCGGTAAAATTAGTCAGGAAATCACGCTGATTGACGCGGAAATACCGCTTAAGAAAGACATTCGCCAGCTTTCTCGGATGATAATCATAATAGTTGCTGTTATTGGAGCAATTTTGTTTTTCAGCGGAATTTTTTCCGGAAAATCTTTGATTGAAATGTTTAAGGTTGTGGTCGCGATTTCTGTTTCTATTATCCCCGAAGGTTTGCCGATTGTTATTACGCTTGTTTTGGCGACTGGCGTTTGGCGAATGGCGAAACAAAACGCCTTGGTCAAAAAACTTCAGGCAGTTGAGGCTTTAGGACAGGCAAAAATAATCGCGGTTGACAAGACGGGGACCATTACTAAAAACGAATTGGCTGTTCAAGAGGTTTTTATCTGCCTTTCGGCAAGCTCAGAGTATGGTAAAATTTTTGAAATCAAAGGGGTCGGTTATGAGCCGAAGGGAGAAATTTATTTTGAAAATCAATTGATTTCGCCACCGGATTTTGAAGATTTGATTTTCTCCGGAAAAATCGCTTCATTTTGCGCCAATGCGCGGGTTTTTTATTCTGAAGAAAATAAAAATTACAAAGTGAGTGGCGACCCGACCGAAGCCGCTCTTTTAGTTTTTAGCCAGAAAGTCGGATTTCAAAAAGAAATTATTGACGCGCAACATCCGTTAATTAAAGAAATTCCTTTTGATTATAAAAATAGATATCACGCGACAATCAGGAAAGTTGATGATAAGAATTTTTTAACCGTTGTCGGAGCGCCGGAATCGGTTATTCCTTTGTGTAAATTTACAAAAAAACTCCGACGCCCCGACATTGCGTCGGGGGTCGGAGC
>CAYOSD010000026.1:0-6629 GCA_964406565.1 uncultured Candidatus Saccharibacteria bacterium
AGGCGAATTTCCATTCAAACGGTTCTGATAATCTTTTTCCGGCGTTAGCGCAAGTGTATTTGGCGTCTTCCCAATGTTCAGCTACTCTTTCATTTTTTTCAATGCAATATCCCTTATTGCTTCCGGATTTTATTTCCACAAACGCCTCGGTGCCATCGCAGGTCGCGCTGGAATGCGGAGTAAACAAACCGCTTTCCATAAAATACTGGTTTAACATATCGGTTCCGAGAGACGGCGTTTCGACAAGGGAGCCGACGTAAATCTGGACAAAAACAGCAATACCGACGCCGATAACCAGAAATGCCGTGGCCACGGCTAATATTTGTATTTTATTGTTGTTCATAATAATGCGATACTAATATACTAATTCATTCTAATGATACGAATGGATACCAATAATTTTGAAATTCGTATTTATTAGTATAATTCGTATGTATTCGTATATTGGTATCTCATAATTCATCGATCTTTTAATTTTACGGCCTCCAATCGGTTTTCACCTTGTAATCAACCGTGCCGCCTCTCTCTCTCGGAATGAGTTTTGATGTTTTTGATATATTTCATTCATTTTATTTTATTGATTTAATTATAACATAAATAATCAAGCCAAAACCATATCAAGCAGAACTTCTTCGTAATCCATTTTGCCGGATTTTACGGCAATGTCGTAATCAGCGAATTTTTTAACCAAATCAGGCGGATTGGAAGAAAAACTCGCCAAAAAATTGAATATTTTAGCCGGTTCTTCGCGGTTCAATAAAATTTCCAAATCAACGATTTTTTGTTCCAAGGAGCGACTAAATGATAAAGCGCTTACCTGCCTAAAAAACTCATTTGACGTTATTGGTTTATCGCATTCCACAATTTCTTTCAGTCGGCTGGCGTTAAAATTTTTATCGTTAAATAAAGACAATTTTTCAATTTCATTGATTAATCCCCATGCGTCTTCATTAAAATTATTAGCTAAAAATCCAATGGCGTCAGCGGTTAATTTCAATCCCCTTTTTTCCGTTTCTTTTTTAATAAAAAATTCCATTTGATTCGCGCTAAGATTTTTAAATTCCTGAAATAAAACAGGTTTCTTAAGCAAAAAATCAAAAACTTTAAGCGGCGCTTTATTTTCGGAAATTAAAATCGTGAGTTCCTTGTTTTCAAGATTGGCTTTTAAAAAATTAACAAACGGCTTTGGGTTCTCTTTGCCGAAATTTTCAATTATATCTTCCACTATTGCCAATTTAACATTTTCAAAAAGCGAGTGGCTTGCCGAAAATTCAAACAGTCGGTTGAATTCTTCTTCTGTATTTTTAATTTTGAAATCAAAAAATCCGACTGATTGGTGGTCTTTCTCATACTTGGCGACAATTTCTTTGATTTTTCCCCGCTTGCGAAAAGAATCGGGACCGTAGAGAAAAATTAACATAATTCAAAATTATCAATTATTAATTATCAATAAATTTTCAATGAAACAATTTTTAAATAATAACAATGGAATTTATTATAAAATTTGCAAATTGAAAAATTGTAAATTCAATGAAAATTGAAAATTAGAAATTGAAAATTATTTTTTATTAATCGCCGCTTTTATAAATTCCCTAAACAACGGATGCGGTTTAAACGGCCGCGATTTTAATTCCGGATGAAATTGACTTGCTACAAAAAACGGATGTTTTTCTTTGGGCAATTCAATAATTTCCATCAGCCGACGATTAGGCGAGAAACCGGAAAAAATTAGCCCTTTCTTTTCAATTCTTTCAATATAATCGGGATTAACTTCATAACGATGACGATGACGCTCGGAAATAAGCGGCTCTTTATAAGCGCTATAAACGATTGTTTTTTTCTTAATGGCCGCCGGATACACGCCGAGCCGCATTGTGGCTCCATAATTTTTATCCGCCAAATGCTTTTTTTGTTCCGGCAAAATATCAATGACCGGATACGGCGTTTCGGAATTAACTTCCGTCGTATGAGCATTTTTCAAACCGACAACCGAACGGCTATATTCAATAACCGACAACTGCATTCCGTAACAAAGCCCCAAAAAAGGAATTTTATTTGAGCGCAAATATTTAATGGTGGCGATTTTCCCTTCCACCCCGCGACTGCCAAACCCGCCCGGAATAATAACGCCTTGATATTTTGATAATTCTTTGAGTTGACGCGGATTTTTTTCAAATTCTTCAGCATCAATCCACGAAATTTCTGGTTTTATTTTTAAAAAATAAGCGGCGTGCTTTATGGCTTCAATGACGGAAATATAAGAGTCCGTCAGAATAAAATTACCTGTTCCGAAATATTTTCCGACAATGCCAATTTTTACTTTTTTCTTCGTAGTATTCACTAAATTAGCAAGCTGTTTCCATTTTTTTAAATCGTGAGTTCTCGGCTTCAAATTTAATTTCTCCAAAACATTCTGGCTCAAATTATCCTTTTCAAAATTCACCGGCACTTCGTAAATATTATTGACGTCCGGCGCGGAAATAACGTCTTGTTCGCGAATATTACAATTAAAAGCGATTTTATTTTTTCTTTTTTTATCTAAAGACACCGCCGCCCGGGCAATGACCATATCCGGCTGAAGACCGGTGGAATTTAAAGTTCTTACCGCGTATTGGGTGGGCTTGGTTTTCAATTCACTGCCGTCGCTTAAAGACGGCAAATGGCTCACTAAAACTAAAACCACGTCATTCGGTTTTTTTAATTTCAATATCCTAATCGCTTCCAAAAATAAAACATTTTGATATTCGCCGACCGTGCCACCGATTTCCACAATAGCGACTTCCGCTTTGTTTTTCACAAGCGCTTTGTCAATCCTATTTATAACTTCCAACGGAATATGTGGCACGACTTCAACACATTTCCCGCCGTATTCAAGATTACGCTCCTTATTGATTACCGACAAATAAATACTGCCCGTAGTCATATAATTCTCGCCGGTTAAATCGCGATCTAAAAATCTTTCATAATTTCCCATATCTTGGTCGCATTCTGTACCGTCGTTCAAAACAAAAACTTCTCCGTGTTCAGTCGGATTCATAGTGCCAGCATCAACATTGACATAAGGGTCTATTTTCAAGGCCGTCACTTCAAAGCCACGAGATTGCAAAATGCGGCCGATTGAAGCCGCTGCCACGCCCTTGCCGACTCCGGACATTACTCCGCCGACAATAAAAATGTATTTTTTTATATCTTTTGACATTGAGGACCTGCCCGCCAAAGCCTACGGCTTTAGCCGTTGGCAGGCGGGACAAAAATGAGCGCTTCTTCCTCCTATTTTAACTCTTTTTATAATTGTTCCGCAACGTTGGCAAAATTCGCCTTCACGTTGGTAACCCCCCACACCATAACTTCGTTTGGTGTGGGGGTAAACTTTTAACATCTTAGCATATCCTCCACTTTTACCAAACGCATCGCGAAAATCACTTACTGAAGTTCCGCGTAATTTCACGGCTTTTTTCAAAATTTGTTTCATCGCCGAATAAATATTTTTAAGTTCTTTGATTTTTAATTTCTCGGCTATTTTAAATGGATGGATTTTCGCCTGCCATAAAATCTCATCAGAATAAATATTGCCAATACCGACGATTACATTTTGGTCCATTAAAACTTGCTTTATCTTTCCCCTTTTTTTACTTATTAAATTTATAAACTTTTCAACTTTAAAACTTTCGTTCAACGGCTCCGGTCCCAAATTTTTCAAATCCGGTAAATTTTCAATTTCTTCTTTTCCACCGAATAAAATCTTGGCGAATTTTCTCAAATCCGAAAGCCCGACTTGCCAGCCATTATCCAAATAAAGAATAAAATGAATATAATTATTAACTTTTTCTTCCAGCGCGCCCTTGGTTAAGCTTTTCACTATTATTTTTTGTTTATCCTGAGCTTTGCCGAAGGACCACTTACCGTAAAGCAAATGCCCAGTCATCTTTTGATGAATTAACAAAATTTTTTGATTTAGGATTTTAGATTTAGGATTTATGAGGTATGTAAGTATGTTTTTCCCTCGGCGTTTAATATCAATAATTCTTAAATCTTTAATCTTAAATCTTAAATCTTTCGGCTGTGGTTTTTTAATTAAAGAAGGCGCGTCAAACCAAACGCCGACAATCTTTCTATTGACGATTTTTTTCTTTAAGTCATTGACGATTGTTTCTACTTCGGGTAATTCCGGCATACCAATTTTACTCCACCGCCACTCTCAACACTTCCTCCAAAGTGGTTTGGCCGGATTCTATTTTACTCAATCCGTCTTCAAATATAAGCCTCATTCCTTCGGCGCGCGCCTTGTCTTTAATAATATTGGTTGAAGTTTTGGCAATAATCAATTCGCGAATGGCATCCGAAACATAAAGAATTTCAAAAAGTCCGATTTGTCCGCGATAACCGGAAAAACCGCAAACGCTGCATCCCTCTCCCTGATAAATCGTTTCCGGCATTTTTGCTTTTACTCCCATACTTTTTAAATGGCTCTGCAACACGTTTAATAATTCCTTACTTGGCTTCATTGAACGGACGCAAGCGTTGCAAATTCTGCGCACCAAGCGCTGGGCAATCACCACGTTAAGCGTTGAAGAAATTAAAAATGGCGGTACGCCTAAATCAATTAACCGAGGAATGGATGTCGGCGCGTCGTTGGTATGAAGAGTTGAAAGTAAGCGATGACCGGTTAAAGCCGCGTTTATCGCGATATCCGCGGTTTCCGAATCGCGAATTTCACCGACCATAATAATATCGGGGTTCTGACGAACCAATGAACGCAATCCCGAAGCAAACGTGAGCCCGGATTTGACATTAACCTGCGTCTGATTGACTCCGGGAATATCGTATTCTATCGGGTCTTCAACAGAAGTGATGTTAACTTTCGGCGTATTAAGAATTCCTAAAATGGCATAAAGCGTCGTTGTTTTTCCGTGTCCGGTCGGACCGGTTACTAAAATCATTCCGCGCGGTTTTTTAATCGCTATTTCTATTTTCGGCAAATCATTTTGGGAAAATCCCAATTCATAAAGCGTTAGGGGCCGCAAAGAACCTTTTAATAAACGCATTTCGCCTTTTTCGCCGTGAAAAGTCGGAATTACGGAAACGCGAACATCAACAAATTGATCTTCTATGGGAAATCTAAAGCGACCGTCTTGCGGCGCGTTATGAATGTCTATTTGCAAATTCGCCAAAACTTTTATCCTCGCCACTAAAATCGGCGCAATCACCGGCGGTAAATTCAAAATTTCCTGCAAAATCCCATCTATGCGATAACGCACCGTCAATTTATTTTCAAAAGGTTCAAAATAAATATCCGACGCCCCTAGGGTGGCAGCGTGTTCTATAATCGTATTGACAATATTAACTATCGGCACCGCTTCAATCATTTTGGACATATCCAAAGCGCCGGCAATGCCTATTGATTCTTTAAGATTTTCTTCAATGACTTTTCCGAATTCTTCGTTGATTTTCTTTTTATACTGCCTTAACCCGAATTTTAAATCGGACTGTGACATTAAATAAATATCTAGCCAGGCATCAAGCAATGTCCGAAGATAATTGACGGTATAAAAATCTTCCGGATCAAGCATCGCCAATTTTCCCCGTTTTTCTTCCGGATTAAATTCAAAAAGAATCACGCCGCGGTTTTTAGCGAAAGCCTCGGGAATTAATTTTAAAATATCTTGAGAAATATCATTTGCGGAAAAACTAATTTGTGGAACATTTAAAAATTTAGCAATACTCCCGGCAAGATATTTTTCATCAATAAACCCCTTGCCGATAAGAATATCTAAAACCAAACGATTACTGCGAACCGCTTCTTCTTCAGCCGCTTGGTAATCATGCTCATTCACTAATCCGGTGGATTCCACTATTTTTTTAATGTCTTCTTGAAGTAAATGCATATTACACAATTTTCAATTTTTAATTCTCAATTTTCAATAAATGAATCAATTTTCCAATTTTTAAATACGAAACAATAAATTAAGCGTAAAGTTTGTAAATTGAATCGTTGAAAATTCAATGAAAATTAGAAATTGGTAATTGAAAATTTAATCTTTTATCCGCACAACCCCCAACCGCAGGCCGGACATTTAATGCAACCCTCCTGTTTGGTTAAAGAAATTTTGCAAGATGGGCAATTTTTCATGCCATTATTTGGTTTTAATTCTTCTTCTGCCGGAGACAAGCCTAAAGAAACGCTGGGGTTTGAAGCAGCTTCCGAATAAACAGTGAGTCCTTTGGCCTTTTCATCTTTGAACGCCGCCAATTTTGAAGTTTCAGTGTGCTTCTTTTTCGTGCTTCCACCGATTAAAACCTGCTGTTTTAAGGATTTATCGCGGTAAACGGTTACACCCTTGCAACCCAACTCATAAGCCAATAAATAAGCTTTTTTAATGTCATCAACCGAGGCGTCCGACGGAAAATTATTCGTTTTTGAAATTGACGAATCTGTCCATTTTTGGAATGCCGCCAAAACTTTAATGTGGTCAACCGGAGAAATATCCATCGCGGTCAAAAAAATTTTTTTAATGTTCGCCGGAATATAAGTGATGTTTTTAATACTGCCGTTTGATGCCGAGGCGTCTTTTATCAAATCTTCATCCATCAATCCTTCTTTTCTCATTCTTTCTTCAAACACCGGGTCA
>CAYOSD010000027.1:0-6549 GCA_964406565.1 uncultured Candidatus Saccharibacteria bacterium
ACTTGCGCTAACGCCGGAAAAAGATTATCAGAACCGTTTGAATGGAAATTCGCCTGTCAAAACGCCGAAATCCTTGGTCTTTCCGCTATGACCGGTAACTGGGAATGGGCGAGCAATTTTTCCCTTCCCCTGTACGATGTCAACTCCAGCGGCGTTGGCTCGTCGGTATTCGGCTCTTCGGGCTGTGGTTACGCTACCTGGGGTTGGGTCGGCTACAATACCGGCAATGAGGCCAGCCTCGCTTTCCGTTGCGTCCGTTAAAGCCAGGTCAGGATTGATTATTTGATTATTTTTTAATTTTGATTATTTAAATGAGCAGATATGACCATTTACCAATATTTAAAAAAGCGTATGATTTATGCTTTGAAATTGAGCAACAAATAAATAATTTTTCCAGAGATTACAAATAAGAAAACCCTTGCTATCCTATAGGATAGCAAGGAGGATTCTTATTCTTATTTTTTTTGTTTCGCCTTCTTATGTTTATTTCTCTCTTATTTCTTTTTTGGCCTTTTTATTTCAATTTTATTTTTCTTCGTTATTCCCTTTCTTTCAGTTTTTCTTCGTTTCCCTCCTCTTGTTTTTTATTCCCATCTTGCTATCCTATAGGATAGCAAGAGAAATTAAAAATTTTGGAATTAGATTTTGTAATTTTAATTTAGTAATTCCAATTTAACCTAATTATTCTTGCTATCTTATAGGATAGCAAGAATAGGTACATTTCAAAATTTTAATTAATATCTTAATTATTTAATTAATATTTTTTTATTAGTATTATCTTTAATATTAAAATTTTTAAACCATGGAAAATATAAAAAATCTTTCTGAATTTTCATCCCGAAAAGAATGGGAGAATTATCTTTGGAAAGAATTTCTAAAAAGAGTAAATGATAAAAAATTGGAACTGTTTTTAAATAATTTATTAACCAATCAAGAAAAAAGAAATATTATCAGGAGATTGGCGACCATTTCTTTATTTAAAAGAGGAATGAGCTATCGCCAAATCGGCGAGATTCTTTGGCTGTCTCCCAACACAATCAGCTCAATTAAAAAAAGCATCGGAAACGGCGAATATAAAAGTTATTTTGAAATTTCTAAAAAAAATAAAAATAACAATAAACCGAATAAAACATCAAAACATTTTCTTCAATTTTCATTTAGCGATATGGCGGACGGAATGGCGGATATTATCAATATTATGGACGAGATATTTGACAGATTGCTGAATGTATCAGGAAATGGAAGATGGAAGTTTCTTAATCCGACAATGCCAAGCAAGAGAAAGAAATTAATAAATTAAAAATTTTAAACCAAGAAACAAATATTTTTTAATTTTAACACAAAACTTTTGCTATCCTATGGGATAGCAAAAAAATGTTTAACTTTTAATTATTTTAAATTGGGGACCGAAATCAAATAAACGGGATTGACATTTATTAAACCATAGCTTATTATTTCTTTTTATAATGCGAGACATAAAAAAAGAAAAACCGATTGAGGGAATTGTTATGGAAGCGTTGCCGTCTTTGACGTTTAAAGTAAAAATCGGCAATGAAAATGAAATTTTGGCTTATCTTGCCGGAAAAATGAGATTGCATTATATTAAGGTTTTGCCCGGGGACAGAGTTCTTTTGGAATTAAGTCCGGACGGTAAAAGGGGAAGAATAGTTCGCAGGCTGTAAAAAAGCTGAAAAGTTGATAAGCTAAAAAATAATGAAAGTACAAAGTTCTGTAAAAAAAATTTGTAAAGATTGCAAAACCGTCCGGCGTCAAGGCCGGATTTATGTGATTTGCAAAAAAAATCCAAAACACAAACAAAGACAAGGATAAAAATTATGCGTTTACTTGGTATCAACATTCCGGACAATAAAAAAGTCAAAATAGCCCTAACCCACGTTTATGGCGTAGGTCGTTTTTCGGCTGTTAATATTTTAACATTAGCCGGAGTTGACCCAGAAAAAAAGACAAAAGATTTAACTTCTGAAGAAACAAATAAAATTAAACAAGCGATTGAAAAAAATAATAAAATAGAAGGCGAATTGCGTCAGGTTATTAAAGGAAACATTGTAAGGCTTAAAGAAATAAAATGTTACAGGGGTTCAAGACATGAAAGAAAATTGCCGGTTAGGGGGCAAAGAACAAAAACAAATTCTCGGACAGTCCGCGGCAATGTTAGAAAAACAGTCGGCAGCGGAAAAAGAAAAGTTGATTTAAAATAATCCCTCACCCTTCAAAGATTCTCACCCTTAATTATTGAATTAAAGGTGAAGGATAGATAAAATTTTGAAGATGGGGGTATAATAAATAAATTAAAATTAACTTCAATATAATTTGTAAATTTCTTATGAAATTTACAAATAAATCTTTGAAGGGTGAGGGATGGGACAAAAAAAAGTTACGGAAAAAACTGAAAAAGATATCTTGGAAGAAAGTAAAAAATTGGAAGAAACGATGGTAAAAAAATCTTCCGTTAAAAAAAGCGGACAGGGAGTGGGGAAAATAGGCGTTGGCGTGGTTTACGTCAATTTTAGTTACAACAATACTATGCTTACGGCAACCGATAAAAAAGGCAATGTGGTTGCGTGGATTTCCGCCGGTTCTTTGGGTTTTTCCGGACCTAAAAAAGCCACGCCGTTCGCAGCTTCAAAAATGGTGGCGGCTGTGTCCGAAAAATTAAAAAAAATCGGTTTTTTCGAAATTGAAGTGGTAATGAAAGGAGTCGGCAGCGCCAGAGATTCTGTTTTAAAATCTTTAGCAGGCCAGGGATTCAGTATTCTATCAATAAAAGATGTGACGCCGATTCCGCATAACGGTCCGCGTCCGCCAAAAAAGAGAAAAATATAATTTATTATGTTAAGAGTCAAAGAAAAAAAAGAACGCGCATTGGGAGTTAAGCTTGGTTTAAAAGCCGAGCGTTGTGATTCGCCAAAATGCGCGATGATTAGGCGTCCTTATAAACCGGGCGTGCATGGTAAAAGCCGCCGTCGCAAAACAGCTTCGGAATACAGTCAACAGCTTCTTGAAAAACAGAAAATGAAAATAATCTACGGCTTGAAAGAAACGCAATTGAAAAAAATCGTGAAAGAAATAATGAAAAAAGGATTGCCGAGTCAGAGAATAATCGTCCTTTTGGAACGCCGTCTTGATAACGCGACTTTCAGAGCTAGATTGGCGGCGTCAAGAATTATTGCCAGGCAATTAGTAAACCACGGACATATTTTTGTCAATAATAAAAAAGTAACCATTCCTTCGTATTTGGTAAAAGCGAACGACGTTATATCAATAAATCCGTTGTCCAAGAATCTATTGATTTTTAAAGATTTATCAAATATTATTAAAAAACATGACGCGCCGGAATGGTTTCAAGTTGACGGCGATAAATTGGAAGCGAAAATAAAATCATTGCCAACAAGCATTTCTGAAGAATCAATATTTAATATAAACTTAGTCGTGGATTATTACAGCAGATAAAAATATGCAATACCAATACCTTAGCGAAACAGTAAAAATTAAAAAAGTTTCGGAAACCAATATAGAAGGAGTTTTTGAAGTTGAGGGGCTTTATGCCGGTTATGGTCTTACTTTGGGCAATGCGTTACGGAGAGCGCTTTTGTCTTCTTTGCCCGGCTCCGCTATCACTCAGATAAAAATTAAAGGTGTAAAGCATGAATTTTCAACCATAGCGGGCGTAAAGGAGGATATTGTGGAAATTATTTTAAACCTTAAAAAAATCCGCTTTAAACTTTATTCCGACGAACCACAAGTTCTTTCTTTAAAAGCAAAAGGAGAGAAAAAAGTTTCAGCCGGAGATATTGAAGTCAATTCCGAGGTTGAAATAGTTAATTCTTCCGCCCACATTCTTTCATTAACTGGAAAAAACGCCGAGATTGAAATGGAATTGACTGTTGAAAAAGGATTGGGATATATGGCGGCCGAAAATAGAAAAGCCGATAAATTACCAGTGGGCGTTATTGCGATTGATTCATTTTTCAGTCCGGTTATTAGCGTGAATTTTGTCGTTGAAAATATGCGCGTTGGAGAAAGGACGGATTACAACAAATTGAGAATTTTCATTAAGACGGACGGAAGCATAACGCCGTCAAAAGCGCTTCATAAATCGGCGAATATTTTAAAAGACCACATTGAAAAGGTGGCGCTGGTTGAAGTAAAAGAAGCCGAACCGGAGAAAACTTCGTCCACTGGGAAAAAAAGGAAAAAAGCGGTTAAGGGAAAAGAAGAAAAAAAGAAGAAGAAAAAATAATGAACCCCCACACCAAACGAGTTCTCACACCAAACAAAGTTATGGTGTAGGGGACGAGTTGTGGGGAAGAAAGAATAAAATAAATAATAAAAAACTGCGAGTTAAATTTAAGAAACTATAGAAAATAAAAGTTTTTAATATAAACTCGTTATGGTGTGGGGGTGAAGCATCTTAAAAAAGAAAGAAAATTTCATAGAGCAAGGGGTCAACGCCGGGCTCTTTTAAAAAGTTTAATTGCCAATTTAATCATTAAGGAAAAAATTGAAACTACGGAAGCGAAAGCCAAAGAGATTAAATCGGCGACTGAAAAATTAGTCACGCTTGCTAAAAAGCAAAACGTGGCGTCTTTGAGGCTTATTTTATCAAGATTAACCAATAAGGCGGGGCAAAAATTATATTATCAAATTGCGCCGCGTTATGTAGAAAGAAAAGGGGGGTATTTGAGAATAATCAAATTGGCGAAAATCAGAAAGAATGACGCCGCCAAAATGGCGATAATTGAGTTTGTGTAAGTATTGACATATAACCATTGGTTGATATATCATATAAATTGTCGTTAAAATAAATAAAATAATAAAAAGTCGCAAAAAAAATCAAAAGAATTTAGCATTATAGAATATAGAAGTTAGGGACTAAAAATCCTAAATCCTAAATCCTAAATCCTAAATCCTAAATCCTAAATTATGGCTGAAAAAGCAAAATTTGAAAGAAATAAGCCGCATTTGAATGTCGGCACGATTGGGCACGTTGACCACGGCAAAACTACTTTGACTGCCGCGATGACACACGTCTTTAAATTAAAAGGTCTTATTGATAAAGAAGAAGTGGTTGACCAGATTGATAACGCGCCTGAAGAAAAGGCGAGGGGCATTACTATTGCCATTCACCACTCTGAATACGAATCGGAAAAAAGGCATTACGCGCACGTTGATTGTCCGGGACACGCTGATTACATTAAAAATATGATTACGGGAGCCGCTCAAATGGACGGCGCGATTTTAGTTGTTTCCGCGGCTGACGGCCCGATGCCTCAGACTCGTGAACACATTTTGTTGGCGCGCCAAGTTGGCGTTCCGTCAATGGTTGTTTTTCTAAATAAAACCGACATGGTTGATGACCCGGAGCTTATTGATTTGGTTGAAGCCGAAGTCAGGGAGCTTTTGAAAAAATATCAATTTCCGGGCGATACAACTCCGATTATTCGCGGTTCAGCCGTGAAGGCCTTAGCAACCGATTCCGCGGATTCAGCTGAAGCCAAACCGATTCTTGATTTGCTTAAAGCTCTTGATGATTTTATTCCGGAACCGATTCGTGAAATCGAGAAGCCGTTTTTGATGCCTATTGAAGATGTATTTTCAATTGAAGGCCGCGGCACTGTGGTTACCGGAAGAATTGAAAGAGGAATCGTTAAAGTTAACGACGAAATTGAAATTATTGGAATAAAACCAACTGCAAAAACCGTAGTCACTGGCATTGAAATGTTCAAGAAGCTTCTTGATGAAGGACGCGCCGGAGATAATGTCGGCGTTTTGCTCCGTGGACTTAAAAAAGAAGATGTGGAACGCGGACAAGTTTTGGCAAAACCGGGAAGCGTTACTCCGCATACTGAATTTGAAGCTGAAGTTTATATTTTGAGCAAGGAAGAAGGCGGACGCCACACTCCTTTCTTTAAAGGATACAAGCCTCAATTCTATATTAGAACAACTGATGTTACTGGAGAAACATTTTTGCCGGAAGGAATGGAAATGGTTATGCCCGGCGACACCGTAAAGCTTAATGTTAAATTAATCGCGCCGGTGGCTCTTGAAGAAAAACAAAGGTTTGCTATCCGCGAGGGAGGCAAAACTGTGGGAGCGGGAGCGGTGACGAAGATAATCAAGTAATAGGTATAAAACGGTAAGTAGAAAGTTTTTTTACAATGGCTAAAAAGGAAGAAGCTTTACAATCAAAAATAAGATTAAGGGTGAGGTCTTACGACCATCGGCTGATTGACAATTCCGTTAAGCAGATTATTGAGACGGCTTTGCGCAACGGCGCCGAAATTATTGGGCCGATTCCTTTGCCAACGGAAATAAAGCGCTACACCGTTAACCGCTCGACTTTTGTCCACAAAACGAGCCGCGAGCAGTTTGAGCTTCGTGTTCACAAACGGTTGGTGGATATCATCAATCCCAACCAGAAAATCATTGAATCTCTTGGCGGATTAAATCTCCCCGCCGGAGTGGATATAGAAATAAAGATGAAGTAATAAAGTAATTTCAAAGAGCCCCGCCAGGGGCTTTTTGATT
>CAYOSD010000028.1:0-6393 GCA_964406565.1 uncultured Candidatus Saccharibacteria bacterium
TTGAAATATCAAAAAATAATCAAGAAAAACTGCTTGATGATTTTTATGTATTTGACGAGGAACACCCCGATCTGAATAAATATATCAAAAACACCAAAGAAATAAAAAATATTTTAATTACTATTAAAACATTGCAAAGTAAAAAAGAAAAATCTGCGGTGATTGATAAATATTTTTTAGAATTATCCAAAATTATCGGTAAATACTCTAATTGCTCTGAATTCGCTTGTTTCGTAAATGCTTGCGATAACATTATAAATGAAGCAAAAAATGAAATAAACTTACTTAAAAAAATCACCGAAAGATATTTTGCCAAAAGAGTACTAAATGAAATCGTGCCAGAAGAGTGGGTGCAAGCAATTTTGGATACAAACTCATCTCGTAAAAAAGGAAAATGTGGAGAAAATAAACTAATTTTTATTTTGAAAAAGCAAGGGTTTAAAGAAGTTTTTAATTGGGATGATTTTTTCAAGACCGATTATTGTGTGGTAAAATTTTCTAAAAAATTCAGTTTAAAAAATGTTCGCAAAAATTTAGATGTTAAAATAAAAACTAAAAAACAAAATAAAACTCTTGATTTAATAATTAAAGCGAAAGATAAGATTTTGCTTTGTGAGGCTAAACATCTAAATACTTCGGGAGGTGGACAAGATAAACAGATCTCAGAATTAATAGAAATTCTTAGGCTTACCGAAAAAAATAGAATTTCTTATATTTCATTTTTAGACGGCAAATATTCAAATATATTATTGGGCGTAAACGGACACGGCGATAAAATTACTACGCAAAGAAAAGAAATAAAAAAGTTTCTTTATAATAATCCAAATAATTATTGGGTGAATACTACTGGTTTTGAAAAGCTTATTTCTGATTTGAAATAAAAACCTCTAAAAATTAGACCCAATTTTAGACGAAGAAGAATACAAAGAATTAAAATCCGAAATAGATAAAACCGACAGGGAAATTGATAAAATGATATATCAATTATACGGATTAACGGAGGAGGAGATTAAGATTGTGGAAAATAATTAAACATTTGATTAAAAATATTAATTATTCTCCGCGATTTGCTTTTGTCGAAATTAATAATTGGAGAAATTAAAATATGAGTGAAAAAATAGATTTAAATCAAGAAAAATTGGAGATGTTTTACGAACAATTTGGATCGAAAAATTTGCGTTTACAATCCGAGATGGCGAAAGATCATGGAAAAAAGTCATTAGACCTATATTACAAATCTATTGATTTCCTGTATAAAACCATTACGACCATCGGTATTATAGCGGGTTTTGGTTTTACAGGACTTAATTATGTAAGAAGTTATCTATTATTTTTTATAGGAGAAGCTCTCTTTTTTTCTGCCATTGCTGTTGGTATTTGGGCAATTCAAAAAATATATTTAGATGAGAGAAAAAATTTTAATAGTTTCTATTCCCAAATAAAAACGCATTTTAAAGAATGGTATGTATTATTTAAACCAATTTTAGATAAGGCCGTAAAAAATGATCTCGAACGTGAAGATATGCAGAAATTGCAAAATAAAGAAAAAGAACTGCTCTCTATCCTTACTGATAGTCCAGAAGTAGAGAAAGATCGTAAAGAAATCCTGCCAATAATTATTTGGATTATATTCTATTTGTTTATTACGGGGGCAGCGTTCCTTTTTTCATCTTTTATCTTTTATAAACTATGAATGAATTTTTGGTTTGATAATAACAAAAGCGCGGCGCTAATTTGGGGGCTTATGCAAAAATCCACCTTTGGTGGATTTTGTTTATTTAGTAGTATAATAAAATTATTATTTTGTTTATGGTCTAATTCGCGCGAATAGGAGAATAGATAAAATAGGAGAATAAATAAAATTTTAAGATAATGAAATCAAGTGATATTAAAAATGATTTGCAATGTGTGGCGAATAAAAAGAAAGCGATAATTCTCGCGCGGTTTTTCAAGACCGGGAAAGGCGATTATGGCGAAGGGGATGTTTTTATCGGCGTTGTTGTTCCGCAACAAAGAAAAATCGCCGCAAAATTCGCTGAATTGTCGCTTAAAGAAATAAAAAAACTTTTAAAAAGTAAAATTCACGAGGAGCGGCTCACGGGATTGATTATTTTAGTTAATCAATACAAAAAAAGTTTTAAAGTTTCAAAGTTTAAAAAGGGAGAAATTTTGCGTAAACAGTTTTTTAATTTTTACGTAAAAAATATTTCCAGTGTTAATAATTGGGATTTGGTTGATTTGTCTTGTCGCGATATTATTGGTGAACATTTAATCAATCGTCAGCGGAAAATTCTTTATCAATTTGCGAAATCGCGAAATATGTGGAAACGCAGGATTGCTATTGTTTCCACTTGGGCGTTTATCCGAAAAAACGATTTTAATGACACCTTGCGGTTGGCGGAGACGTTGTTTAACGACAAGCGCGATTTAATCCATAAAGCGGTTGGTTGGATGCTTCGTGAGGTCGGCAAAAAAGATGAACGCGTTTTGCGGCAATTTCTTGATAAAAACGCTTCTAAAATGCCGCGCGTGATGTTGCGTTATAGCATTGAACGCTTGCCGGAAAATAAAAGAAGGAAATATTTACAAATTTGTAAATAATATGATATAATCATTTTATAATATGGAAAATTCTGAAAGATTTAAAAATATAATCCCAGAGAATGAAAGAAGGCGGGAATTTAGGCAATTTTCAGCTTGTCCGACTTATTCAATAAATCATCATAATTTTGAGGCTGAATATTGGGAAGTTTATCCCGATGTGTGGCAAGTAGTGCCGGGAACGGAAAAGGACCTTGGTCCGTCAGATAAAAATTAATAATTATTTAAATAATATGTTTGGCATTCAATTTAATTTAAAAAAATTTGGCATTGGACTGGCGATTGTTATTGTTTTTAATTTGTTTATTAATTACGGTATCAATACTTTTTATAAATCGCCAAAGTACGAGGATTTTTGTAATCCGGAAAGATTAAAGCAATCTTTAAACACGAGAGAAAGTTGCGAAGTTGTCGGCGGTTTATGGACGGAAAATGTCGGCTATGAAACAAAACGTCTTTACGCGCCGATTTCTGAATCGGCGCCATTAATGCCCGCGGAAAAACCGATTCCGATTGTGGAAATTCAAAATCAACAACCGTCCGGTTGGTGCGACCAGGATTTCTCTTGCCGAAAAGATTTTGATAAAGTAAACGATGTTTACCGGAGAAATGTTTTTGTGGTTTGGATTATTGCCGGTATTGCGGCGATTATCGCGAGTTTTTCTTTTACAGCGGTTCAAATACTTTCCACGAGTTTTATGTTTTCCGGACTCTTAGCTTTGCTTATCGGCACGATTCAATACTGGTCCGCAATGCAGGATTATTTGAGATTTATAATTTTAGGCATTGCGCTCGGCATTTTAGTTTATTTGGCTTATAAAAAATTAAAATAAAAAGGTCGGAGAATTATGAGATACCAATTTTTATGAAAGAAGAAAAACCAATCGGCAAAATTACTCATTATTATGACCATATTGGCGTGGCGATTATTAAATTTAACAAAGCGGTTAAAAAAGGAGAAATGATTGCTATTAGGGGCGCTCATACGGATTTTACCCAAAAAATTGATTCAATGCAGTATGACCATAAAGACATAAGCGCGGCGAAAAAAGGTCAGGAAGTGGGAATTAAAGTGAAAGAGAAGGTTCATAACACTGATAAGGTTTACATCGCTTAATATAATTTTAAAATATGGAAAAAATTAAAAAATATTTAAATATTTCGATTATTATTGTTTTGTTTATTTTCGCTTTTTCGGCGATGTTATACGTGAGCAGCTATTCAAAATCAATCCAACCGTCGTCTTTTAGAAGCTTTTCCGTCAGTGGCGAGGGCAAAATTACGGCGATTCCGGATATTGCTCAATTTACTTTCAGCGTGATAACGGAAAGTGGCAAAGATATTGTCGGATTGCAAAAGGAAAATACCGGTAAGGTGAATAAAATTATCAGTTTTGTAAAATCAAGCGGAGTTGAAGACAAAGACATTAAAACGCAAAATTACAATCTTGACCCGCGATACCAATATTATTCCTGTCCGGTTAAGCAAGATTCGGTTGAGCCTTGTCCGCCGGCGGAAATTGTCGGCTATGCGATTACTCAAACGGTTTCCGTAAAAATAAGGAATTTTGAAAAAATAGGAGATATTATGGCGGGAGTCGTTCAAAACGGCGCTAATTCGGTTTCGCAATTGTCTTTTGCCATTGATGACCCGTCTTCTGTCCAAGACAAGGCGCGGGAAGAAGCTATTGGAAAAGCCAAGGCGCGGGCGGAATTGATTGCCAAAGCCGGAGGATTTAATGTCGGGAAATTGCTTTTAATTGATGAAAATAATTATCCGATTTCGGATTATAGATATGGAATCGGCGGCGCAATGGAAAAATCTTTAGCATTGCCGGCATCGCCTCAAATAGAACCCGGCTCGCAAGAAATTACCGTGAATGTGATTTTGCGATATGAGATTAAATAAATTTAACACGGATTTAATTGTCACAAATTGTCAATAAAGACGTTTATATTAAAATGCGTAAAAAATTTTTTAAATTTATCGTTCATCATAAAATTATTTCTGGAATAGTTCTTTTAGCTCTTTTAGGAAGCGGATATTGGGCGTATTCGACGTTCATAAAAAAAGAAGCTGATATTATTTACACTTTAACGAGAGTTGAAAAAGGAACAATCATGACATCCATATCCGGAAGCGGACAAGTTTCGGCGTTAAATCAGATAGAAGTTAAATCAAAAGTATCAGGAGATGTCGTTTCTATTTCTGTTATTAACGGCCAGGAAGTGAAAACGGGAGATTTATTGTTGCAATTGGATAGTCGTGATGCTCAGAAATCGGTTCGTGACGCTGAAGCCAACCTTAAAAGCGCGAAAATCGCTTTGGAAAAATTAAAACAGCCGGCTGACACGCTGTCTGTTTTGCAGGCGGAAAATTTGCTTGCTCAAGCTAAAGAAACGAAACAAAAAACGGAAAATGATTTACAAAAATCTTACGATGACGGATTTAACACTGTTTCCAACGCTTTTCTTGATTTTCCGACAATAATGACCGGTTTGGAAGATATTTTATATAAAAATACTATTTCAGCGTCGCAATGGAATATTGATTGGTATGCCAGTCAGGCTTCTACTTGGGAAGAAGAAAAAACAACGCTATATAAAAACAATGTTAATGGCACATACAGTTTGGCGCGCCAGAAATACAATAAAAATTTTGACGATTATAAATCTGTTTCCAGAAGTTCTAATACTCAAATTTTAGAAGCGTTGATATTGGAAACTTACGATACCGCAAAAATAATTGCCGATGCCGTTAAAACCTCAAATAATTTCATTGATTTTATTAAAGACGTTATGACTTTACACAGCATTACCGCGCCTTCGGCAGTCGCGACGCATCAAAGTTCGCTTAATACTTATACCTCAAAAGCTAATTCTCATTTATTAAATCTTTTAGCGATTAAGCAGACGATTGAAGATTCTAAAACGGCTATTGCCAACGCTGACCGAACAATCGCCGAAAAAACCGAATCGCTTATTAAGCTTAAAGCCGGCGCCGAAGTTTTAGATATTCAGTCGCAGGAACTCGCGGTTACGCAAAAAGAAAACGCGCTTTTGGACGCGCAAGAAAAACTCGCTGATTATTTTATTCGCGCTCCGTTTGATGGCGTTGCGGCAAAGATAAATTTCAAAAAAGGGGATTCAATTTCAGCGAACAACGCAGTGGCAACTTTAATTACTAATCAGCACATTGCCGAAATAAGCTTGAATGAAATTGACGTCGCTAAAATTAAAGTCGGTCAGAAGGCGGTTTTGATTTTTGACGCGGTGTCGGATTTAAAAATCACCGGAGAAGTGAGCGAGATTGACACTATTGGCACAGTTTCGCAAGGAGTGGTTTCTTATATTGTAAAAATAGTTTTTGATACGCAGGAAGATTCAGTAAAACCCGGAATGAGTGTTGGCGCGACAATAATCACTGATATTAAGCAAAATATCCTTGTGGCGCTGAACAGCGCCGTAAAAACGCAAGGCGATTCGCATTACGTTGAAATACTTGATGACCCATTGCGTTCCAAAAATGAGCAGGGATTTATTTCTAAGAGCGCGCCGATAAAACAAACCGTGGAAATCGGACTTTCCAACGATGAATTAACGGAAATAATTTCCGGAATAAACGAAGGAGACAGAATAGTGTCAAGAACTATTAATCCAACAGCCGTTAAAACGCAAACAACACAAGCTCCGAGTTTATTCGGCGCTTCGAGAGCTAGATAAACAGCAAGCGAAAAAATTTCCTTCAACCCGCTCACGCCGAGCACTCAACGCTTTGAGTGCTCGGCTGCGC